>JBDTKK010000357.1:0-18491 GCA_039935335.1 Chitinophagaceae bacterium | reverse complement strand
TTCCAAAAAAGTGTGGGGCTGAATGGTGTGGGTACAAAGGCAGTGAATGCCTTGAGCATGAAGTTCAAAGTGGCTGCATACCGCGATGGGCGCATGAAAGAGGCTGAATTTGAACGCGGAGTTTTGGTGAAAGAAAGCAAGGAAGTGAAGACTACCGAAGTGGACGGAACCTTCATGTCTTTCGTGCCAGACGATACCGTTTTTCGCAACTACCATTTTATATCGGAGTATGTTGAGAACCAAATTTGGAATTATTGTTTTTTGAATGCCGGGCTTACTATTCACTTCAATGGGCGCAATTTCCTTTCTAAAAATGGCTTGCTCGATTTGCTACATCGCAAGACCAGCGCGGAAAGCATGCGCTATCCGATTATCCATTTGAAAGGAGAAGATATCGAGGTGGCCATGACGCATACCGGCGATTATGGCGAAGACCTCTATTCCTTTGTGAACGGACAGCACACCACGCAAGGCGGTACGCATCAAGGTGCATTCCGTGAAGCCGTGGTGAAAGTGTTGCGCGATTTTTTTAAGAAGGATTATGATGCGGCTGATGTGCGCCAAAGTATTTGTGCTGCAATCTCTGTAAGGGTTCAGGAGCCTGTGTTTGAGAGCCAAACCAAGACTAAATTGGGCAGCGGCGTGGTCTCCGAAAATGGCCCGAGCATGAAGAGTTTTGTGCTGGATTTTTTATCGAAGGAACTGGACAATTTCTTGCATAAGAATCCTGCGGTTGCCGAAGCCTTGAAGAAACGCATTGAGCAAAGTGAGCGAGAACGCAAGGAACTTTCGGGCATTCGGAAATTGGCCAACGACCGTGCAAAAAAAGCAAATCTTCACAACAAGAAATTGCGCGATTGCCGTTATCATTTTGATGATACGCCGCCAGCAAAGAACAAGGAAGAATACCATAGCAAACAGCAGGAAACGACGATTTTTATTACCGAAGGAGACAGTGCTTCCGGCTCCATTACCAAGAGTAGAAATGTAGAAACACAAGCTGTTTTTTCGCTGCGCGGAAAGCCGCTAAACTGCTATGGCCTCACCAAGAAAGTGGTGTATGAAAATGAGGAATTTAATCTGCTGCAACACGCGCTGAATATAGAAGCTGGCCTCGAAGGTTTGCGCTACAACAACATTGTAATTGCTACCGATGCCGATGTGGATGGGATGCATATTCGCTTGCTCATTATGACGTTTTTCCTGCAGTTTTTCCCCGACCTCGTGCGCAACAACCACGTGTATATATTGGATACGCCATTATTCCGTGTTCGCAACAAGCAAAAAACTATTTATTGCTACACCGATGCCGAGCGGAAGAAGGCGATTGCCGAGCTGGGCACAAAGCCTGAAATCACGCGCTTCAAGGGTTTGGGTGAAATTTCACCAGGGGAATTTGCTCAGTTTATTGGAGAAGATATTCGGAAAGAACCCGTTTTGCTGGCGCAGGAAGCGCAGATACAGAAGATGCTGGAATACTACATGGGCAAGAACACCCCGCAGCGACAGTTGGATATTATCGCGGGCTTGCGGGTGGAGAAGGATTTGGCGGAGGAGTTGGTTGGATAAATCAAACATTAACTTATCTAGTTAATGATTTGTAATCGAGAAATGGAAATTGTTAAGCAATTTTGAATCGAAAAAAACTCCATTCGATGAAAGCAACAATTACCTTTTTTATCGCAACATTTTTTTGTATTGCAACCCAAGCACAAAGTACTTGGACTGGATCAGTCAGCAATGACTGGTTTACAAGCGGTAACTGGTCACCTACAGGCGTACCGCTGAACACCGTATCGGTCATCATTCCATCAACTCTCAGCGGTAGCAATCCCTATCCTACACTGACGGGGAATGTAGTGGTAGCAGGCATTACGATGAATAGTGGTGCAATTATTCATCTTGGCGGAAAGGCATTAGTGGATAGCGGAACTGCAAACATCAGCGGCGCAACAGTGGACGGCGGCGGAAGTTTTTCTATTATTAATGCTGGCACCGCTTTAGCAGTCTCAACGTCCAGTTTTACGACGGCTTTAAGCATTCTCAACTATCACAGTAGTGCAGGTATTTTCGATAATACTATAATTGGGGACGTCATTATTTCAGACTCTTCCACCCAAGGCACGGGAGCCAATTATATTGACGGCAATACCATAACGGGTAATTTTACGCTCACCCATGCATCTGCTACTGATGAAATGGACGAAGGACGCTTTAGTCCGTCGGGAAATGGCAACGATATCACTGGCAATGCAACGTTTAATCAGACGGGTGGAGGAGCATTTTATTCTTCTTACGCCCATCCCTTAATCGTGAGTGGTAATCTTACAATTAATCGAACTGCGAGCGGTTATACGGGTATTTTTAATGTAGCAGGTGCCACTTCAGGCGTTGGCGGGAATTTCAGCTTCAATAGCACAGGAGGGACAGCCTATTTCAATCAAGCCAATACGAATACAGTCTTAATTAATGGTAAAGTGAATATGTCTATGCCTTCCATTGGAGATGTGCGGGTTTATGGTATGAAGAATTTGACAGCCGGCGGTAGTGTTAGCATTGCCGGAAGCAATTATCAGTATTTTTATCGGGATACCTTAAAAGCTCCTGTTAGCATCACAGCCTATACTGGTCAGAGTTATATTTATGATAACAGCATTACGGGAGATTTTACGGTATCGGATGTCAGTGGGCAAAACACCGGAGCCAATTATATAGACGGCAACTATATAGACGGCAACTTTACACTCACACATGCATCTGCAACCGATGAAATGGACGAAGGACGCTTTAGTCCGTCGGGAAATGGCAACGATATCATTGGCAATGCAACGTTTAATCAGACGGGTGGAGGAGCATTTTATTCTTCTTACGCCCATCCCTTAATCGTGAGTGGTAATCTTACAATTAATCGAACTGCGAGCGGTTATACGGGTGCATTTAATATACCAGGTCTCACTTCAGGCGTTGGCGGGAATTTCACCTTCAATAGCACAGGAGGGACAGCCTATTTCAATCAAGCTAATACGAATACAGTGTTAATCAATGGTACGGTGAATATGTCTATGCCTTCCATTGGAGATGTCCGAGTATATGGCATGAAGAATTTGACAGCCGGCGGTACCATTAACATTGCAGGAAGCAACTATCAGGCCTTCTTGAGGGATAGTTTAAAGGCTACCGTTAGCATTACAGGCTATACAAACCAAAGCTATATTTATGATAACAGCATTACGGGAGATTTTACGGTAGCAGATGCCAGTACGCAAAACACTGACGCAAACTATATTGACGGCAATCTTGTGACAGGCAACTTTACGCTCACGCACGCATCCACAACCAATCAGATAGACGAAGGTTATGGAAGTCCCACAAGCAATGGCAATCATATCATGGGTAATGCCACCTACAATCAAACTGGAGCTGGAACTTTCATTTCTTGCTATAGTCATCCCTTGAGGGTGAATGGCAATTTTTCTGTCATTCGCACTGCTGCTGGCTATACTGGCCTTTTTAACGTAGCGGGTACAACTTCTTCAGTAGGGGGCGATTTTACCTTCAACAGCGCGGGCGGTACTGCCTATTTTAATAATTCCAACATTGATATTGTTTTGATTACTGGTAAGGTGAATATGGCAATGCCATCGATTGGAGATGTCCGGGTATATGGCCTGAAAAATTTAACAGCCGGTGGTACTATTACTATTGCCGGAAGCACTTATCAGGAATTATACCGAGATACAATGAAAGCAACGGTCAGTATCACTGGCTATACCGGTCAGAGTTTTATATATGATAACAGTATTACGGGAGATTTTACAGTCTCTGATGCCAGCACGCAAAACACCGGTTTAAACTATATTGACGGCAATATGATTACTGGTAACCTCAACATCACCCATGCCTCTGCAACTGATGGGATGGATGAAGGATATGGAAGTCCCCACAGTTTGAATAATTACGTCACTGGCAATGCGATTTTTAACCTAACCGGTGCAGGTTCTTTTTCTTCTTCCTATTCCCGGGGCATTATGGTTGGTGGCAATTTTATTATTAACCGTACTGCCGCTGGTGCTACCTATCTCTTTAACAACCCAACGACTACAGCAAGCGTCGGTGGCGACTTTCTATACACTACTGTGGGTGGCTCAAGTAGATTAAATGCTTCAAATTCTATCGTTGTACCCGTAGCTGGAAAATTCGGAATCCACGCTACTACGCCCACTGAGTTTTTGATGTACAAGATGAAGAATGCAGTGGCAGGTGATTCAGTTATAATCAGTGCAGCCTCGGGAAATGTAAACGCTTCCAATGACACTTTAAAGTCTGTATTTATAGATACAGGTTATTCTAGCAGCTCGGCACTTTACGACAATAGCATTACAGGCAATATGTACGTATCGGATGCACCCTCCCAGGGTACTGGTGCAAATAGCATTGATGGGAATTTTATAAATGGCAGTTTATGGCTTACCCATGCTTCTGGTACCGATGTTATGTATGAAGGCTCAGGCAGCCCTAGCAATAATGCAAATTATGTAGTAGGCTCTACCACAATTAATTTGACTGGTGCAGGGGCTTTCGTTTCTTCCTATAGTCATGGCCTTCATGTTGGCAACAACCTTATGGTTACACGTACCATCGCAGGAAATACTACACTGTTCAATAGTCCCACCACCACTGCAATAGTGGGTGGAGATTTTACCTATACAACTGCCGGTGGCTATACAAATATTAATCCGGGTAACGGCACGCAAGTAACTGTGGGCGGTAAATTAAAAGTGGAAGCATTTACTGCTGGGGATTTCCGCATGTACAAAATGAAGAATGCCGTAGCAGGCGATTCTGTAATCATAGGTGGCGCCACTTATTTTGATATGCGCAATGATACGTTAAAAGCAGTTTTCATAGATACAGGGTATAAAAGCACAAGCTTCATCTATGATAATAGTATTCTTGGAAATGCAACAATAGTTGACGCTGCCGCCCAGAACACGGGTAGCAACTACGTGGATGGGAATCTGATTTCTGGCAGTCTCCTACTTGTCCATAACTCAAATACTGACTTTATGTATGAAGGTTTGGGAAGTCCCTCAAACAGTTGGAATCATGTAACCGGTGATGCGGCGATTTATCAAAATGGCGGCGGCTCTTTTGTTTCTTCTTATTCCCACGGACTACAGGTGGGTGGAAATCTTAGCTTCACCAAAATTAGTGCAGCGAACACCACATTGTTCAATACCCCTGGCGGCACTGCGGCAGTCGGCGGCAATTTCTCGTATATAGTTGCTGGAGGGCAATCTTATATTAATCCTAGCAATGGCTCGCAAGTAGTCATCGGGGGCACAATTAAAGTACGGGCTAATCCCGGTGGCGATTTTAGAATGTATAAAATTAAAAATATTATTGCTGGCGATACTATCGTCTTAAATTCGACAAATTATACCGGCTTGGTCAATGATACCCTTAAAGCGGTATTGATTGACACAGCTTATACCAATCAGAGCTCCATTTACGACAACTCAATAACTGGTAATACTTTAATAGCTGATGCGGCTTCCCAAAACTCTAGTGGGAATGACATTGACGGGAATTTATTCAATGGCAACTTCACGCTTGTACACAAGAGCTTGACTGATGTTATGTATGATGGACTCGGTGGTCCTTCAGGTAATGCAAATCGAGTAAAAGGGATAGACAGCCTTGTGAAAGAGCCGGGAGCAAACACGTTCTATCTGAGCTACTCTCATATTCACAGTGCGGACAGCGATTTCATCCTGAATGCAACATCCGGATCCGGCATATTCCTGAACTCCCTCAACCTTGGCGGCAGCACAAACGGCCAAATTCGGCAAGCTGGTACCCAGCCTTTGAGCTTTCCTTTGATCTATCTTAATAAAACGGGGAATGCTAAAGCGATTCTTGATTCAGGATTGATAGTTACTAACACGCTTACATTTGGGACAGGTT
The DNA here is from genome assembly GCA_039935335.1 of Chitinophagaceae bacterium. Classification (GTDB taxonomy): domain Bacteria; phylum Bacteroidota; class Bacteroidia; order Chitinophagales; family Chitinophagaceae; genus UBA1952. The sequence continues at coordinate 12,524 of JBDTKK010000357.1, read as the reverse complement.
ATATAATAGCAACTAATTCACATCCATTAATCTTTGCCTCTGGTAGTGCTGCAAGTGGAGCGAGCGATGTCAGCCACGTATTGGGCACGGTGCTAAAAGTGGGCAGTACGGCATTTACGTTCCCTACTGGCCAAGGCGAACACCTTAGCCCCGCAGGTATTTCTGCGCCGGGCGTAGCTACTGATACCTTTTCCGCAGCATACATTCCACACCCTGGCTATATTGATAGCTATGACTCCTCGCTCAAGGATGCTAGCATACACCACATTTCCCGCCGCGAATACTGGATAATCGACAGGGCCGCTTCCTCCACTTCAACTGTCAAGGTGACTTTGGGATTTGTACGGGCTAACAGTGGCATCATTCGCTCTATGCCCGACCTTACCGTTGCACATTGGTACGGCTCACCAGCCAAGTGGCATGATGAAGGAAATGGCGCAACTACGGGCACTAATACTTTAGGTACCATCACCAGCAACAATACCATATCTACATTTAGCCCTTTCACCATTGCCTCCACAACCGCTGCCAATTCTTTGCCCATCCACCTTACCAGGTTTGATGTACAAAAAGTAGATAAAGCTGCACTCCTCACTTGGCAAAATGATGATGAGACTGGCCTAAACAGTTATCAAGTGGAGCACAGTAGTGATGGTATCGCATTCGCCGAATCAGGTAATCCCCAATTGGCGAAAGGTTCTGGAAGTTCAACTTATACGCAATGGGACGAGCAGCCCAGCCCTAGTATGAATTTCTATCGCTTGCGCATGACTACCCAGGATGCGAGGATTAGCTATAGTGCAATTCGTACACTTGATTTCGGTATCGATGGTCAGGAAATTCAAGTCTATCCAAATCCGGTAAAAGGGCGGCTATTTATTAATGCTCAAGGCTCCTACAATCAAGTGATTGTGCGTAACGTCGCGGGTAGTATCGTTGTCTTGCAAAAATTAAATGGGTCTGGCATGTTCTCTTTGGATCTATCCACCCTTATACCGGGTATCTATTCTCTGGAAGTAAATGGTGAAGCTGGAATAATCAGAAAGCTAATCTCTAAGGAATAGCTAGTCTTCGCGAGCGAAATGAAGAAGCCGCCTGTCCTCTGGCGGCTTCTTTTTTGGATAACCGAAAGAACCCGTATGGCTGGCGCAGGAAGCACAGATACGGAAGATGCTGGAATACTACATGGGCAAGAACACGCCGCAGCGACAATTGGATATTATCGCGAGCTTGCGGGTGGAGAAGGATTTGGCGGAGACGAGCGAGCTATTTCAGCACTTTCTTCTATGCGATTCTTTCTCCGTGCTGATTGATGAGGCTGACAAAATAAACCCCCGAAGCAAGTTTCGCCGTCTTTAAGGAAGTGGTTTCGATTCCTCCTGTGACGCGAAGGCTTTTATCGAGTACAATTTTTCCCACATCATTTGTCATTCTTGGCAGACAAGCATCTTGAAGGAATAAATCCAAAGGAGAAAATCAAACCTTAAACCACCGCATCTTTCTAAACCTCATCCACCTTCTTCATCAAGCTTTTCTGAAAGAAAATCAGCACTAAAACCCCTGTAGAAATAGAAGCATCGGCGATATTAAAAACCGGCTCAAAAAACTCAAAGCTTTTGCCGCCGAGGCCGGGTATCCAGCTCGGATAGGTTCCATCTATCAACGGGAAGTAAAGCATGTCCACCACCTTGCCATGAAAAAGCGGTGCATAGCCAGTGCCCCAGGGCACAAATTGCGCTATATGATAGGAGCTTTCTGAGAATATCATCCCGTAGAAAATGGAGTCTATCAGGTTGCCCATTGCGCCAGCAAGTATGAGTGCGCCGCAAATAATCAGCCCGCGGCCATAGTTTTTATCGACCAATCTTTTAAGAATAAAAAAGCCGACAACTACTGCTACAAGTCGGAACAAGGTTAGCACTAATTTGCCCCAATAAGATTGGCTGATTTTCATGCCAAAAGCCATGCCTTCATTCTCCAAAAAATGAAGTTTAAACCAAGAACCAACAACATCAATCTGCCCAGCAAGTCCGGGTAAAAAATGCGTCTTGATGTAAATCTTCGAGATTTGGTCGACCAATAAAATGGCCACAATAATCAGGACAGCGGTACTGTATTTAAGAGAAGGAACCGATTTATTCACGAGAGCGCAAAGATAGGAGAGCTAGGAAGGGTTGGCGGTTTCAAAAAGTACCTGAAGCAAAGTTTGACCCACAGCGTTGAGCGTCTCTTTGCTGATGATGTCCATATTGTCGTTGTGGGTATGCCAATGCGGGGCAAAACCACTTCTTGTACCCTCGGAAAGGTTGATGATATCGATAGTCGGGATGTGCGCCAGTTCGTTTACATACACATGGTCATCCGTCACACCACCACGACTATGCACCGGCGGGAAGAAGGAACTGAAACCTGCGCGGGCAGCGGCTTGCCACACATTTTGTTGTACATTTTGAGCGTATTGTGTAGAGCTTTGCTCCAGTGGAAAACGAGCATTTTTCGCGCCTACCATATCCAGCAGAATGCCAAAATTGGCGGTGTAGCCGGGCACATGCGGATGCGTTGCCCAATATTGCGTACCGAGACAGTAGCTTGCTTCGCCCCATTCGCTACGACCATAATCTTCTACATCTGTCAGCAAAATATCAACGCCTAAATCCTTCGGCAAAGGTTGTCCTTTCAAGGTTCTAGCCAATTCTAAAAGCACCGCAACGCCACTACCAGCATCGTCTGCAGCGAGGATAGGTTTGTCTTTGTCTTTCGTATCTTCATCAGCCCATGGGCGACTATCCCAATGCGCCAACAGCAACACGCGCCGTTTGGCTTCAGGATGAATAACGCCAATTAAATTGATGCAACGAAGTTGTTTTTTATCGCCGCCAATAACGGTGGTTTGCTGCCGATAGACCGTGTCGCAAAAGGCTTTAAGCTTGCCTTCCATCCAATCGGCACAGGCTGCTTGTCCTGGTGAACCCGGTGTGCGAAAGCCAAAAGACACTTGCTTTTCGACATAAGCATAGGCCGTGTCGGCATTGAATTTTGGAATGGAAAGAGCGGGCGGTGCAACCACGGTATCATGAACTTCTTCTCCTTTTTTAGTGTTTGAATCTTTGCAAGAAGCAAAACTCATGATCAACAAAACGACAAGGCTACTCGATAAAAACTTATTCATGAAAATATGCTGGAATGCGCTCCAGTAGAGGCGTTCAGAGGAAATTTAAAAAACCAGATTTGCCTTATTTTAAATTTTTCACAGCCGCCTGAACTACTTCTTTGTCCCCTGCATTGTCATTGGCTACAAAAGCTACGAACTGGCAATTATCAAGGTTCAATACATTAGGAGGAATAGTGTAAACAAAGGTGCGCTCATATACTTGCCCGGCTACTTTAGTGGATTTATCGCCCAAGAGCGCATCGCCAACTGGCGAGGTAAGGATATCGCGGAGCACATGATTGTGTACATAATTCGCATTAACAGTCGGATCTGCCGGGTTGGGAGAATAGGGTAATACTTGAGCATCAATAACGCCGCTTTCTATCAAAGCAACGGTAAGCTTTTGACCCACTATAACAGAGCTTGTGTACGCTACATGCACCTTCAAAGTCACCTTTTTACTGCTTGCATCATAGCTGCTTATCATGGAAATATTAGCAGGAGAAGGTGTATTGACACGGGTATCAATTTGGGATGCCCAGCTACCTCTACCAATTAACATAGCACCGCTAAGGGGTACACGGTCAATACCGGCAATGGGAATACTATTGTTGGCACCGTAAATACCCGAACTCAAGTCTGTACCTGCTTGAGTACGATTGTCATTGATGGTTTTTACGCCGTTCTCATTTACCGGGTTGGTTTGTGTTTGTCCAAAAATTTCTAAGCTCATGATAGCCAATTGGCCGGGATGCGCGGCTTCCAAAGTGACTAAAGCCTGCTGCCCTAGCGGGCAATTAGGACAAGTAACGCCGGTAAATTCTTCTACTAAAACCATACGAGGATTTGCAGTTTCAGGCGCGGCCATAAAAGAAGTATCAAAAGGCTTTGCGCCAAAATTAATTATCGGCCCTTTTTCCTGACAAGAAATAAGCATGGCAGCGGCGAAGAGTATAAAAAGCAGACGTTTCATAAGCAAGAATAATAAGCGCACGAAGGTACAACACGAAAGGAAGCATCGGCACTATAGCAAACGCTTTTGGCTAACTTTAGCCCCTGCGGCCAACATTGAGCGAAGCAGTATTTATTATGGAAGAAACGAAACGACAGAAACAGGTAGGTCAATTGGTGCAGCAGGAGCTCAGCGACATTTTTATTCGAGAAGGGATAAATGTGATGGACGGCGGCATGGTGAGCATCTCGAAAGTGATGATGACCCCGGATTTGCTAGAGGCAAGAATCTATCTCAGTCTCTTTCAAATAAAGGACGATACTGCGCTATTAAAGGAAATAAAAACCCGAACTAGCGAGTGGCGGAATATGCTGGGACAAAGGGTGAAAAACCAACTTCGGCGCGTGCCCGAACTCCAGTTTTTTATTGATGATACGCTGGATTATGTCTTTAAAATGGAGAAGCTTTTTCAGAAGATAAATGAGGAGAAGCCTTCCGGTCAATAGAATTTTTAACGGTCAATTATTATAGTTAGAGCTAAAGCCTAACTTCTTTTTTTGTTCGAAAAGCTACGTTCATAAATTAATGCTCGCCTTTCAAATCGCACTCCGCTACTTGCGCGGCAAGCGTGGCAGCAATGCCGCACCGCTCCTGTCGCGGATTTCCATGACGGCTCTGGGGGTTGGAAGCTGCGCCATGGTGCTGCTTTTCTCGGTTTTTAATGGTTTTGAAAATGTAATCGGCAACCTCTACACAGCTTTCTATTCCGACATCCGCGTGCGTGCAACCGAAGGGAAATTCTTTGAAATTACTCCCGAGAAAATGGGCGAAATCCGCGCTATTCCAGGCATCACAACTTTCGCACCCATCATAGAAGACAATGTGCTAGTGAACACCGATGACGAGCAAATTGCCGTGACTTTACGCGGTGTTTCCGGTCCCTATTTTAAGGTCAATGACTTGTCGCAGTACATCGTAGCCGGTGGCGATAGCATTAGCACGTATGGCGTGCCCAGCGCCATTTTGGGTATTCATATCGCGGCGCGTTTGGGACTTACGGTCGATAATAATTTTAGTCGACTGACCGTCTATTATCCCAATGCCGATGGCGGCAATCCTGTCCTCAATCCGATGGGTGCTTTCAATACTTTAGAGTTGCGTCCCGAAGGAATTTTTAAAGTGCAGGAAGATTTTGATGCTCGCTATGTTTTAGCACCTTTAAACTTGGTGCAAAAGCTCTTTAATGAGCCTAATGAATTTTCTTCTTTGGAAATGAAATTGGCTGGAGGAGTTTCGCAAAAGCAAGTGCAGGCACAGCTTCGCAAAATTTTAGGTAGCAGCTTTAAAGTAGAGACTCGCTTTGCGCAAAACAAAACCCTGAACGGCGTGATGCGCAGCGAGAAATGGGCGACTTATGTCATCCTGTTATTCATCTTGCTGATTGCTTCCGTCAATATGATTGGTGCGATGAGTTTGCTGGTTTTGGATAAAGGAAAAGATATGGCCGTGCTTCGTGCTATGGGTGCTTCGCGCGGGCTTGTTCGACGTATTTTTATTTTAGAAGGAATGCTTTGGGCCGCAGTGGGCGGTGGTTTCGGCTTGCTGCTTGGGTTTCTACTTTGTCTGGGTCAACAACATTTTGGCTGGGTGAAATTGAGTGGTGATTTCATCATTCAATCCTACCCTATCAGCATGCAAGCCACAGACTTTTTACTGGTGGCGGTTACGGTAATGGCGGTCGGATTATTAGCTGCAGTTTATCCGGCATTGAAGGCGGGGAAAAATCCGGAATTGGCGGGGGAAAGTTGGAGAAGGTGATTGTTTTTTCCCAACGTCAGCAAGCCCTGAAAGGGCGAAAGCGGTTAGCGAGGCGGTGAAGCCCCTCGCTGGTGGCAGTGACCGTATTGGCAGTTGGACTATTGGCTGCAGTTTATCCGGCATTGAAGGCGGGTAAAAATCCGGAATTGGCGGGGGAAAGTTGGAGAAGGTGATGGTGATAATGTCCCTCCATTTTCCCAACATCAACAAGCCCTGAAAATGGCGAAAGATAATAGCGAGGCGGTAACGCTCCTCGCGCGTTGCTGACGAGAATGGCCAAGCAGTGATGCTCCTCGAGCAATTCGATTTTACCTTCTTCCAGCTATCAACTTCAAAAATTCTGACCGCGTCACATGGTTCATAAATTCTCCACTAAAGGCGGAAGTTGTGGTTACGCTGTTTTGCTTTTCCACCCCACGCATCATCATGCACAAATGTTGCGCTTCTATCACCACAGCCACACCCTGCGGATTTAGGGACTCCTGAATGGCATCCAAAATCTGATGCGTCAGACGCTCCTGTACTTGCAGTCGACGAGCAAAAACATCTACCACTCGAGCCAATTTTGAAAGCCCTGTAATCCAGCCATTGGGGATATAAGCCACATGCGCCTTCCCGAAAAAAGGAAGCATGTGATGCTCGCAAAGCGAATACAGTTCTATGTCTTTCACAATCACCATCTCGCTGTAACTCTCATGGAATTTTGCACTTTCTAGGATGGCGTTCGCGCTGATTTCATAGCCTCTGGTAAGAAACTGCATGGCTTTTGCCACACGTTCCGGGGTTTTCAAAAGCCCTTCGCGCTCAGGGTCTTCGCCTGTAGCAGCAATGATGTTGCGGTAGCTATCCATCATCTGCAGCTTTGCCGCTTCCTTCCTTTTTTCGTTAGTATCTGTGGCCAATATTGTTCTTCTTTATTCGATTAAAATTTTTGAGTAATGCTGAAAATCCTCGAGCTATTCTATCCAAAATACTCCACGTAAATCCTAGGAGTTTCATAGAGTTTAACGCTGTGCAGATGCCCGCCAACCCGCTCCACGTGCGGCTTCAACTGCTCCCAAATAGCAATGGCTAAGTTTTCTGCACTGGTGAATTTCCCCTGCATAAATGAGACATCGATGTTCAGGTTTTTATGATCCACTTCCTCCAATACCTCATTATTAATGATGTCGCCCAAAGTCTTTGCATTAAAGATAAAACCTGTAGTAGGGTTCGGTTCACCTTTTATCGTGACGTGCAATTCGTAGTTGTGACCATGCCAATTTTCGTTGGCGCATTTCCCAAAAACTTCTTTGTTTTTTGCAGCATCCCAATCGGGGTTACTTAGTTTGTGAGCCGCGTTGAAATGCTCTACTCGAGTGAGATATACCATTAGACTGCAAAAATAGCCGATTCCGCCATTGGCGCATTTCTCAAAAGCTATGGCGTGTTTAGAAAAAAATAATGCAGCTTGCGCCCGATGAAGGTTTTACTGGTTGCGGCCACCCGTGCGGAAATTGAACCGACGATACTTTGGCTTGAAAAAGCTCAAGCAAATTCTCGCTTCGAAGTAGAAGTATTAATTACCGGCGTGGGCATGACGGCTACTTGCTTTTCGCTGTGTAAAAAGCTCTTAAAAAATAAGTATGATTTTGTGCTGGGCGCGGGCATTGGCGGGGCTTTCAGCGAAAATATTGCACTGGGAGAATGCGTGATTGTGGCTCAAGAAGCCTTTGGAGATTTGGGTGCTGAAGACCATGAACGTTTTATTGATGTTCAAGAAATGGGCTTTCAATCGGCGGATGAATTTCCTTTTGAAGATGGCTGGCTACGTAATGATTTTAAGCAAAATCCTTTCGATATAAATGGGCTTAAAAAGGTGTTCGCTATTTCTGTAAATACCGTTTCCGGCTGCGCCAATACCATCCAAAATCGAATCGAGAAATACGTTCCAGATATAGAAAGCATGGAAGGTGCAGCACTTCATTTTGTCTGTTTGCAACTCGACATTCCCTTTCTGCAAGTCCGTGCTATTTCTAATTATGTTACGCCGCGCAACCGCGATGCCTGGGAAATTGGGAAGGCAGTGAAGGCGTTGAATGTCTTACTCATAAAATGGTTGGGAGCAAAACGCTATGCTGAATAAATATTCATAAGCGGCGAACGGTCTATGTCCCAAACGCCCCTTCCCCTTTGGGGGGAAGGCCGGGATGGGGGGCTAAAACGTTTGAAAATCGCCGGCAGGTAACCTTCAATCCAACAATTCAAATAAAATTATCACTCATTTTATTATGAAACTCACACTCGGCTTCTCTCCTTGTCCCAACGATACTTTCATTTTTGACGCCCTCATTAATGGCAAGATTGACACCCAAGGTCTCGACTTTGAAATCCTGCTGGAAGATGTAGAAACCCTCAACCAATGGGCGGCACAAGGGAAACTGGACATCACCAAACTAAGCTTCAATTCCCTACTCCAAGTCCTGGATAAATATGCCTTGATGCACAGCGGAAGTGCTTTGGGCAAAGGTGTGGGACCGCTTCTTGTTCGTAAGAAGAATGCCACACCAATACCGCTACGCGATGCACGCATAGCCATTCCCGGGAAAAACACGACGGCAAATCTATTGCTGACTTTGGCTCATCCTGATGCGACCAACAAGACAGAAGTGATCTTCTCAGAAATTGAAAATGCGGTGCTTCGGGACGAGTTTGATGCCGGTTTGGTGATACATGAAAGTCGCTTCACCTATGCCGAGCGCGGATTGGAAAAAATTATGGATTTGGGCGATTGGTGGGAGCAGGAATCAGGCGCGGCTATTCCTTTGGGCGGCATTGCTATTCGCAGAGATATAGACAAGGAAATTACCGCCAAGGTGGACAAACTCCTACAGGAAAGTGTACGCTATGCCTGGAAAAATTATCCGCAACTTCCTGCCTTCGTCACCGAGCATGCGCAGGAAATGAATGAAAGCGTAATGCGCCAGCACATTGATTTGTACGTGAATGAATACACTGATGATTTAGGCGAAATCGGGGAGCACGCTATTCAGGTTTTGTTTGATAAAGCCAGTGCTGCGGGCTTGGTGGACAGGAAGGAGCTTGGGGAGGTGTTTTATTGAAAATTTCCTGGCAAATTACGAGCGTCACGATAGTCTTGGTAAACGGATATTGCCGACTATTTGAAAGTCGCTGCAAGCGTCAGAATATTGGAGTTCAATCCATTGCTGCGGATATAATGGCCATAGCGAAGTTCCACAGCACTGAATTGCTTTATGCTCAACACACCTTTCTCGGGTGTAAAGCGCAGATTAAGTCCAATAAAATGACTTGTGAATTTCGATAGGTCGTAGTCGCTAGTGTAATAGGCGTCTGCAATGTTATGTGCTCCATAAGGTGCAAAGTATTGCGAAGCCGTCTGCACATAAAAGCGATAAAATGGACTAACGGAAAAGAAAGGATTGATTTTTATCGGCATTTCAAGGCTAGCGGTATGCGCGGTAATTCCCCAATCGTCGGTATAGAATCGATAGTAGCCGCGCAGGATAATCCTATCTCCCAGAAAGTAGTTTGCGCGGATACCAATTGGAATTTTGAGACGCTTACCAGGCAGATTCTCAATCCGCTCGGAGGCATCGGTAAAATATACACGCTGATAATCCGTGGCCAGCAAGCCTTGTTGCTCTATGAGGTCAAGAAGGAAGGCAACCTGAAAACGCTTATTGATAATCTGTGACAAGGAGAAAGAAGCACTATAGGAATCGCGAGGTGTCGTTTCTCCACCTTGATCATCTCGCCCGGAAAATCGCCCGTTCGGTCGCAGCTCAACAGGATAAATTATCGTCCAGGTATCAAAATAGCTTTGCAGTTTTACGCCAAATTCTCGGCTTTTATCTTTGGATGTCTTGGCGTAATTGATGCCAATCCCGTAGGATATGTAGTCAAACTCATGCGAGTAAGAGGCCGCAATTCCAATTGAATTTCCCTTTTTTTCGTTGGTGCTTGTCCAAGAAAGAGAAGGATATATCCGCGTGTCGGAATAGGAGGGTGAGGTAATGGTATTGGGGTCAATCTTATCAGAAGAGGCTGAAGTATAATGGTCGACTCCAAAATCAAGGCCAATGGATTGAATCCTGTTTTTCCGCCCGCGATAGGAAAGTTTAAGGTCAATACTATTTGCAATATCTGTTAGTTTTTCAGTACCAATGCCACCAGTAACCGCAGAATTATTGCCATCTTGGTGATAGTAGCTGGAAACCAGATTCACCTCATCTATACGCAATTTGCGGTCTGTATAGGTGCTGCTGTCCGATGGACTTGCGGACTGTGCAAATGCTTGGAAAAGGCCATAAAAACAAGCAATGGCCGTAAGGGTTATTCTTTTCATCTGAAAATAAAGCTTTGAAGGAAATTAATTACAACCGCATCCGCCACCAGTCTTTCCACCGTTTGCGCCAGAAGCGCCTTCCCGATAGGATTGGAAACTGTTTTCGGATTTTTCAGATTTTCGAGCGGATAGAGCCATCTCCGCATCGTTGAGATATTGTTTCTGATATTCCTTCACCGGAGTGCAAGATTGGAAGACACCGAGTAAAATGAGCGGTACCAAAAGGAATCCGAAATGCTTTACTTTCATGTTAGTGATGAATATTTATTTGTTCTGACGTGTATATTTTTTGTGCATCGTCCACAATGATGCAATGCAATCCTTTTATTTGGTTGATAAGTCGCAGACCAGCTTTAATGCCCATAATCATTACGGGAGTGGCCATCGCATCGGCCAGTTCGGCATTGGGCGCAATTATGGTAACACTCTGAATGCCAGAGACCGGAAAACCTGTTTTGGGGTCAATGGTATGGGAATATTTCTTGCCGTCTATAGCGGCATATTTTTCATAATTCCCAGAAGTAGCGACGGCCAATCCAGACATATTAATACTGCCCAAGGGATGTTTTCGCCCGCCGTTGGGGTCTGCAATACCTATCGTCCAAGCATCACCATTGGGCTGCGTACCCCACGCATTAAGGTCGCCTGAAGCATTTACAATACCACTTGTGATGCCCAATTGCTGCATCACCGCCTTTGCACGGTCGGCTGCGTAACCTTTACCAATACCGCCAAAGCCGATGCGCATTCCCTTTTCTCTTAGAAAAACAGTACAATTCTCCGAGTCTAACACAATATTCTGATAATTAATAAGACGCACCGATGCTGCCGCTATTTTCGGGTCAGGCAAGCTCGTCATATGGACATCAAAATTCCAAAAACGCTTGTCCACAGAGCCGTATGTAATGTCGAACGCACCCTGCGTTAATCCTGAAATTCGGATAGACCGCTGAATGAGGTCAAATACCTCACGGTCCACCAATACGGGCTGAATCCCTGCATTGTCGTTAATGAGATTTGTTTGGCTTTCGGGCTTAAAAGTGCTAAGCAGAAATTCTATTCTGGATATCTCGTTTACCGCCGCATCAATACTAATATTAGCAAATCGAACATCATTATTCACTGAAGTGATTTCAAATGAATTGCCCATGAGGCGCATGTTCCGTTTATGCGCAGTAAGCAATGAAACAGCTACATCAGTTTGCATTTGTAAAGCTGCTTATTTCAGCAATGTATTCCGCTGGTTTTGAACCTGTATATCCTTCCCAAGTTTTTAGCACTTTGCCATCTGACGTAAGTAAGACTGTATAAGGGAAATGGCCATCCTTATCGTATTTTTCCGCAAGTGCATCATTTTGCTTGGCAAGATTTTCATCCAGTTTGTGTTTTCCAAGACGCGGAAAATCAGCATTTACCATTTCTAAATGACTACCTGCAAACTTCTTAAAGCTATCATTGCCGAAGACTTCCTTCTCCATGCGAATGCAGGGCAGACACCAGTCGGAACCGGAAAACTTTAGCAAAATCAGTTTGTGGGACGACTTTGCATCACTTTTTGATTTTTCAAAATCGGTGCGCCAGCCAGCAGAACTAAGCAAAATGACCAACGGAAGCAGGAGGAGATATTTCAAAAGGAATCAGTTTTAGAATCAGTTACAAATACTTTGCCAAATGGAATCAGTAAGGTCACACAATCGTAAGAATGCTTCCGCTTTGCGTAACGGTATATTTATGAAGCGCCGATGGCGGCGGCCCGCTGGTAACATTTCCGCTGATATCAAACACACCATTATGGCATGGACATATAATGTTGTTGCCACTAGTATTGTAGCCCACCGTGCAACCTTGATGCGTACAAGTGGCCTGCAACGCAGTAAAACCCGCTGCCGTGTGGATGATAAGAATGCTATTAATAATTAATGACCCGCCAACAGTATTAAGTGAGGCATTTGCGGGAATGTTTAGGTCGACCGTAAAGTTTGCAGACGGCGTTAATACCGTGGTGTCTTTGTTGCAGCTTACGATAAAGCCGGGAATAAGCGCTAGGCCACAAAGGGCACCGGCTTTCACGAGAAAATCTTTACGTTCCATTGAGCGAAATAAACGCTACTCATCGGTGCTAAGTATGAATCGTAAGTTCAGTATTGTTATGTTTTTGCCAAAGCCTCAACAGCCAATAATAATTTGTACCTAAATGAATACTTGGCGAAATCGGGGAGCACGCTATTCCCGTTTTG
>JBDTKK010000356.1:0-5906 GCA_039935335.1 Chitinophagaceae bacterium | reverse complement strand
TTGGTCTTCCCGCAGTTGCACAATCTCCGGCCTGCAACGAATCCACCTGTTCTAGACTAAATTATAAAACATGCGCCAGTATGATTTTATAACCAAGCTCATTTCGCATAAATCAACCGCTTTTCTCTATCCACAATCGGCTTTATATATTTTAACATCCCGTTTGGCGATACCAAATCAACCTTTCTGTCCAATAGCTTTTCGAGCTCTAGTTTCATCTGAATAAACTGCAAGCCTATTCTTTGGCTATAGTCCAAATCCACTAAAATATCTACATCACTTTCATAATCAGAGTTCCCATGAAGATAGGAACCGAATAAATACGCTTTCAACACCGGACGGGTCTTGAAATACGACTTAATTGAGTCTATTCTTTCAGTGTCAAGCGTTGTATCAAATGTAGCACTTTTGCGAATTAGCATCGAGATTTTCTTGTTTACAAAAACGTAGTATTCTCCAGTATCTACAGAAGAAATCACTTCTTCGCCAAGATTGTCCAATCTTCAATTTGAATATTTTCCAACCGCCTTAACTGTTTGGTATTGTTCGTAACCATCGTCATATTGTTCGCAACCGCTGTCGCTGTAATCAAAATATCGAAGTCGTCAATAAGTTGTCCACTCTGCCTCAATTTGGTTTTCTCTTTGGCGTAAATATCCAGAGAATTGTAAATAGGGATAATTGCAAATTTTTGGATAAATGCATCAACAACAACTTTTATTGCCTCGATGGTTTTGCTGTTCTCTACGCCGTATTTCAATTCAGCAACGGTTATTTCAGAAATGAAGCAATTTTCCGAACCAATTTCAGCAATTTTCTTGTTCAGCTCAAATAGCCATTTAATAAAGTAAATGCAGATATTAGTATCCAGTAAGTATCTTTTCAAAGTGAGTCAATATTACGGTTAAACACTCTTGATGCTCTCAATTCAGCAATAATTTCATCAGCAGTTTCTTCAGACTTGTAAGCCCCAAAAAGAGCTTCTAGGGAAACTTGGTTGCTCGTTGTTTTTTCTTTTAAGGATTGAGAAAGCTGGGAGATGATATCAAGCTTACTGTCTGAATTAAGGTTTTTTAAAAAGCCGATATAATACGCTGCAAGGCTTAATTGTTGCGCTGGTAAAATCATTTCTTATTGTTTTGTCGAAGATAAGATTTTTAGGTAAGATGAGCTTAATTCAAAAATCAAGTTCGACAGAATTCACTCTTCGTTCTGGAGTTTATCGAGTATTAATTGTTCAACAATTATAATTTTTGCTTTCAATTCGGGAATCTCATTTTTAATGATTTCCCAAACCAGATTTTTATCAATTCCGAAATACTCATGCGTAAATACATTTCTCATTCCAACAATTTGCGTCCATTCAATGTTTGTGAACTGAGACTTCAATTCGTTCGAGAGGTGATTACTCGCCTCACCAATTATTTCCAACTGCTTAATGCACGCAAATCGCATCATAGAATTTTCTAGAAACCCAGCAAAATCCACTGATGCTAAATAGCCTTCTATTTCTCCAATCGCATCTAAAATATGCTGCAATCTGATTTTATCGCCAAGATTACTTCGCATAAATTAATTGCTTTTCTCTATCCACAATTGGCTTTATATATTTTGACATCCCATTTGACGATACCAAATCAACCTTTCTGTCCAATAGCTTTTCGAGCTCTAGTTTCATCTGAATAAACTGCAAGCCTATTCTTTGGCTATAGTCCAAATCCACTAAAATATCTACATCACTTTCATGATCAGCGCTCCCATGGAGATAGGAACCGAATAAATACACTTTCAACACCGGACGGGTCTTGAAATACGACTTAATTGAGTCTATTTTTTCGGTATCAAGCGTCATGTTTCAAATGTAGCACTTTTGCGAATCAAAGATAGACTTCCCAAAAACGCAGTTTTTCTCCATGCTCTTCTTCACCCGGTGCTCCCGCCTTCATGGTAGAATGCACCAACCTTAGTGCCTCTTACTGCTCTTAGTGTCTTAGTGGTTAAATCCCTCATCCCCCCCATCTTTGCCCCATGAAATCCCTCAACGACCTCCGCATCGTTTTCTTCGGCACACCTGATTTTGCTCTCGCCTCCCTCGTGGCCGTGCTCGCCGCCAAGTTGAATGTAGTGGCCGTTGTTACCGCCCCCGACAAACCCTCTGGCCGCGGATTAAAAATCCATGAAACGCCTGTAAAGCTTCGTGCGCTTCAACACAATATCCCCGTTCTTCAACCTGAAAAACTGAAGTCACCAGCATTTATTGAAAAACTTAAATCCTACAACGCCGACATCCAAGTTGTCGTAGCCTTCCGCATGTTGCCGGAAGTGGTTTGGAATATGCCCCCGCTCGGCACTATCAATGTTCATGCGTCTTTGCTGCCGCAATATCGAGGTGCGGCGCCCATCAATTGGGTCATCATCAATGGCGAAACCGAAACTGGTGTGACCACCTTCCGCCTCCAACACGCCATCGACACCGGTAATATTCTCCTTCAAGACCAAGAACCGATTCTTCCAACGGACAATGCAGGCACGCTCCATGATAAATTGATGCATCGTGGTGCAGCGCTTTTACTAAAAACATTGGAAGGTATTGCCGCCAATAATATCACGCCGCAGCCACAGTCCGCAGCCACGGAACTCCGGCACGCACCGAAGATTTTCAAACCCGACACGGAGATTAATTGGCAGTATTCCGGACAGCAAATTCAGGATTTCATTCGTGGGCTTTCACCACATCCGGCAGCCTTCTCTCATCTCAAAGAAAAGCAAGTCAAGATTTATGCAACGCAGCTCGGCGAAGCACATTCTGGTGAAGTTCCCGGCAGTTTTAATACTGATGGAAAGACCTATTTGCGCCTTGCGGCAAAGGATGTTTGGGTAAATGTGGAAGAGCTTCAACAAGAGGGGAAAAAGCGGATGCAGGTAGGGGAGTTTTTAAGAGGATTTAGGGCTTGACCTTCCCCAAAAAATACTGAAGCCCAAGCGCATATCCTTCCAATCCCAATCCACTAATACTCCCCACACATTTCGCAGCAATAAAGGAAGTCTTCCTAAACTCTTCTCTTGCCAAAACATTGGAAATATGCACTTCCACAACTGGCGTGGAAATGGCCGCTATCGCGTCTCCTAGCGCAATACTGGTATGACTATAACCCGCAGCATTTAGAATAATCCCATCGCAATTCTCGCGACAAGCATGGAGCTTATTGATGAGCTCGCCTTCCACATTGCTTTGAAAATAATCAAACTCAACCTGTGGAAAACGTACTTTCAATTCTTCTAAAAAAGACTCGAAACTTTGACTGCCATAAATAGCTACTTCGCGTGTACCGAGTAAGTTGAGGCTGGGGCCATTTATGATGGCAATTCGGGGCATAAATTGGCGAAAAACTTAAACTGCAAATGAGCTGCCACAGCCGCAAGTACTGCTCGCATTCGGGTTGGTAAAGGTGAATCCTCGAGAACTCAAACCACCTTCAAAATTGATTTCCATGCCCATCAAATAGATGCCATGCGCAGCCTTCATGACTACCTGAATGCCATCAACTTCAAAGCTAGAATCATCCGGTTCTTTTTTGTCGAAGCCCAGCAAATAACTCATACCGCTGCAACCGCCACCTTTCACGCCGATACGCAAGCTCTGACTGGCATCAAAATTCGGCTCGTTCATCAATCGGTGCAGTTCAATTATCGCGCCGTTGGTAAGTTTCACAGGACTTTCTGCTACAGTATTTAATGCTTCAGTATTCATGGCGGTAAAGGTACGAAATTGCCATCTTTTAGCAGCAAATCATTGGTTGAATAGCCTTATAGCCCATACATTTGCGGAGCTTAAAACAGCCAAAAACCAATAGACTATGAGCGAAGGTAGAGAGCAGGTAATGCAGGAAGCAACCGCTGGTATGAAGAATGCCATCAGTCACCTCGAAAGCGAATTGACGAAAATCCGCGCGGGCAAAGCAACGCCCCAAATCGTGGACGGCATCTTCGTGGACTATTATGGTAATGCGACGCCGCTGGCGCAGGTAGCTAATATCACCGTGCCCGATGCTCGGACTTTAAGCTTGCAACCTTGGGAGAAAAACATGCTAGCACCCATTGAAAAAGCAATCATCGCTGCCAATATTGGCTTGAATCCACAGAACGACGGCAACTTCATTCGCTTGTATTTGCCGCCACTCACCGAGGAGCGTCGTAAGGAATTGGTGAAGCGAGTGAATGGCGAAGGCGAGCAGGCGAAAGTATCCGTGCGCAGTGTGCGCCGCGATGCGATTGAGCAAATCAAAAAGCTACAAAAAGACGGTTTGAGCGAAGACGAAGCGAAAGACGCGGAAGCCGCAGTACAAGCCATGACCGATAAATATATCGCCCTTACAGACATACATCTGAAGGATAAGGAGCGCGATATCATGACGATTTAATAGTGGTCGGCCAGCAACACCGACGGCTCACTTTTTGCTATCCAGGGCAATTCAATAAAGCCCTCCTATCGTTTTCTTAGAAAAGAATTTTTGTCGGGATGAACGATTACTACAAGCATATTTTTCAACTGATTGCCTTCCCGATTTATGGGATTGTCATTCCCTTGGAAATATTGTTGAGCCATTTTTACGGCTGGAAATTTTACACCTGGAAGCAGACTGCGGTCAATGTTTACCTTAATGTTCTGAATGTTGGTGTCGACCTTTTATTGCGTGGAGTTGCGCTGGGTGTACTGATTTTCTTTGCAGGATTTTCTATAAAAAATACCTTGTCGCCGCTGCCTTATTGGGTCTTACTTTTCTTACTGGAGGATGTTTTTTTCTGGTTGGAGCATTTTGTGGATCATCGGGTTCGGCTCTTTTGGGCAGTTCATGTTACGCATCATTCTAGCGGGGAATTCAATCTTAGTACGGGTTTCCGCTCTTCGGTCTTCATGCCTTTTTACCGATATCTCTATTTCATTCCAATAGCCTTGCTAGGCTTCCACCCGATCGACATCTTCTTTATGTACGCGCTCACGCAGACCTATGGCATACTTGTACACACACAAAGCATAAAAAAGCTTCCGCGCTGGATAGAAGCCTTCTTAGTGACACCCTCGCATCACCGCGTACACCATGCCAGCAATGTGCCCTACCTCGATAAAAACATGGGTATGGTACTCATCATTTGGGATAGAATGTTCGGCACTTTTCAGCAAGAAATGGAAGGTGAAATTCCAGTTTTCGGACTCACAAAACCTTTGGAAAAACCTAATCATCCTGTTGCAGTTGTGATGCACGAATGGCAGGCCATAGCAAAGGATTTAAAGAAGGAAACCAGTTTTAAAAACAAGCTGAAATATCTCATCATGCCGCCCGGTTGGAGTCCTGATGGCAGCACGAAAACGACTAGGCAATTGCAAGCAGAATTGAAAGGAATGAAGGCACGGGAAAGCCGCTAGCAGCCTGCGATTCAAAAATATAGCTTTGCTGTAAGGTTATGCAAAGGGTGTTAGAAAGGCTGACCCAGAGGGATTAAATTTTAGTAACCCCGTGGGTAGCAACCCTGAGAAAGCTAGGAACAATGCCTTCAGGCTCTAAATCCTAGATTTGAGTAATTGTATTCCTTAAGGTTCATGGAAGATTCATCAAAAAAAGAAGCAGAAGCACCAAAACTCATTCCGGTCAATATATGGCTGGCGGGGCGCAGTTACCGCATCTTGATTCCGCCAAGTGAAGAAGCAGCCTTGCGGCGTTCGGTGAAAAAAGCGGATGAACAAATTGCGGAATTGCGCCAACATTATGCGGGGAAAGACGATCAGGATTTTGTGGCGATGTGCCTCTTGATGTATGCTTCTGCAGATGCCAAAAATAATCCGACAGAACTCATCAATGAAGCGCTAGAAGAAATGATTGCCAGAATTGACAAGGTTTTGGAGCAAG
>JBDTKK010000355.1:0-2705 GCA_039935335.1 Chitinophagaceae bacterium | reverse complement strand
TCTTAAAACGGGTGGACTATTGTAGCCCTTCTTTTCTTTTCCTTTTTTATAAGTAAAAAGTGAACAAAATTAGCTTATTCCATTGATGGGAGCTTTTATTTGTCCGAGCTGCGCAGTATTCCGTTTTTGTTTTTCTTAGAATGCTCACATACAGCAAGGAGTTTGCTCCAACTTTTTACACTTTTGCATCACCTTCTGGGTTTGCATTTTCTTCGGTCTCTTTAGCCTCCAGCGCCACAATATTTTCTTTACTTTCAACACTTGCAGCCGCTGTTGTTTCTGCTTCTTTCGCTTCTTCTTCGTCTTCAAATTCCTTCCGAAGAATTGCCTGTACGTCCTTTATGGTTTCAATCTCCAAATCGGTACGGCGCTCCAGTTCATCCACCGAATGCTCCAATACACTCAAAGCAGTATCAAAACCTACTCGCTTGAATTCATCAATAATCCAGCCTTCAATCTCATCCACAAATTCATACAAATCGAAGTCAAATTCGGCACCGGCCACCTCTTGTACGTCGCGGAATACATCGATTGAATAACCCGTGAGATCCTGTGCTAGCTTGATATTCGTGCCTTTTTTACCAATCGCCAAGCTCACTTGCTCCGGGTCCAAGTAAACATTGACGTGCTGCTTCTCTGCATCCATCTCCATGTGGTTGATACGCGCAGGTGTCAAGGCTCGTTGGATGAGCAATTGGGTATTGTTGGTGAAGTTGATGATGTCAATATTCTCATTGCGCAACTCCCGAACGATGCCATGGATACGGCTTCCCTTCATGCCCACGCAAGCACCAACCGGATCAATACGGTCGTCATAGCTTTCAACAGCTACTTTGGCACGTTCTCCAGGCTCGCGCACAATCTTACGAACAGTGATGAGGCCATCCATGATTTCCGGAACTTCAATTTCTAAAAGCTTTGCAAGAAACGATGGAGAAGTGCGGGACAGAATAATCACAGGATTATTGTTGCGCATTTCTACGGTCTTTATCACCGCGCGAATGGTTTCTCCCTTCTTGAAAAAGTCTGTTGGAATCTGCTCCGTCTTGGGCATGATTAGCTCATTGCCATCATCATCCAAAAGCAATAATTCCTTCTTCCAAATCTGATATACTTCGCCAGAAATAAGCTCGTCCACACGATCCTCATACTTCTTCATCAAGGCACTCTTTTTCAAATCGCCAATACGGGCTGCAAGAGTTTGGCGGGCTGCAAGAATGGCACGACGACCAAACTCATATACGTCCACTTCCTCAAACACTTCTTCACCGACATCATATCCGGCATCAGGATCAATGCGGGCTGCCTCTGAAACCTGAACTTCTGCAAGCTCATCTTCCAGCTCGCCGTCAGGCACTACCATGCGGTGACGGAAGATTTCCAAGTCGCCCGTCTGGTCATTTACGATTACATCAAAGTTTTCGTCAGAGCCATACTTTTTCCTAAGAAGTGTCTTAAACACGTCTTCAAGCACCTTCATGAGGGTGGGCCTGTCTATGGCTTCTGCTTCCTTAAAATCCTGGAAGGAATCTATGAGATTAATGCTGGCCATTCTAAACTATTTTATTGTTTTTATTTTAAAATTCAATTCTACTAAAAAGTTACTTGAACAATAGCTGTTTTTATTGCTTCAAACGCTAATTCAATTTCCTTTGGAGCTTCTTTTTTTGTTCCTTTAATATGCAATACAATACCCGTTTCATTAACAGTTTGCATTTGCCCCAAATGTACTGTTCCATCCACCAAAGTTACTTCTACCGTCCGGCCAACATTTTTCTGATATTGACGAGGCGATGTAAGGGGTTCATCCACGCCGGGGCTACTTACTTCTAGCGAAAAATCGCCGTCTGGATACAAAGCAGTTTCTTCAATAGCGTGATAAAGCTTGCGGTTGATGGCGGCGCATTTAGCTATGTTCAATCCGCTATCAGCATCCAAAAAAACCTTGATGTTGTTGGTAGGTTTGATATGGATGCGCGTCAAAAACATATCGCTGTCTTCCAAAAAGGGAAGAAGCATGTCGGCAATCTGTTGTTCTTGTGGTGTCAGTTCGAGCATTTGCAAAAAGAAAGGGAACAACGTGTGTCCCCTTTTAATAATTTCATCTGAATCTGGCGCAAATGTAGGACAAATTATCGGTTGAAATGCCAACTCATTTTTTTACCCAATTATATTTTCATTAACCCTGTTAGGTTCAAGAGAGTTTTACCTTTGAGCCATTATGTTACGCTTCCTGCTTCTCGGCCTTCTTCTTTATTTTCTGATAAGGTTTATTGTGCGCTTCGTCTTGCCTGTGGCAAAGATGACTTCCACCATTCGCGGAAACATGAAGAATGCCGAACAAAATCAGGCTGGTAGCCCATCACAGCCAAAAAAGCCCAAGCCAAAAAACGGTGATTACATTGATTACGAGATGATAAAATGACGCTGGCTTTATACTGATTTTTGTTTAAAAATTTGCTCCATTCCGAGCTCCTTCGTTACTAAAAGTGTTCGGATTCCGAGGCTTTCTGCGGTCACCAAATGCTGCGGACTATCATCCAAAAACAAAGTCTTGGCCGGATCAAGATTGTTTTCCTTTAAAATTTTAAGAAAAATTTCAGCATCCGGCTTCCTCATGCCTACTTGATGGGAATAATAAACCTTGTCGAAAAAATGCGCCAGACTCGGAATTCCCACCGTATTCTTCAGAATTTCGTTGAAGG
>JBDTKK010000354.1:0-7520 GCA_039935335.1 Chitinophagaceae bacterium | reverse complement strand
AATTTGAAAGTGTGTTGCAAAATTTTGGTTTGACAAACGTTGAAGGTTTAGAATTTATAGATGAATATCCAAAAGTAAGACATTCCTTAATTTCGCTTGACAACACAGTTATAGACACAGATGAATTATTAGAAAAATTAAGAAATGAATACAAATAACTAAAATCTCGTTGCGCCCGAAGGAAAGCAATGATTCGCCGCAGCGAAGAACAGCCTGCCCGCCGTAGGAGCGAAACCAGTCAAGGGCAGAATAACATTACGGAGTAATCGAGCTTATTCCATCATTGTTAATCCACTCTGTTGCCCAGTCTCCGACCTGCAACGAATGAACAGGACACCTTATCCATCTTTACTTATTCTATAGCAACTATTCCCCATAAAACGCAAATTTCCCCGTTGCAATCCCGCCCTTTTGCAAATCATCGACCTTATAAAAATAATCACCAGCCACAGAAAGCATTCTACCAATCGGAATAATCAACTGATTTGCAAAACTTTTTTGCGCTACAACTTGGCCAAAAGAATTATAGATGGTCAACCTCGCAGCCGACAGCGGCGTTTGAAATTTCAAGATCATTGTTGAGTTGCCGGGATTAGGCGTAAGCGTTATGCCCTCAATATGCCTAAAATCGTTAACTGCAAGTGTACAACTCGTAGCGTTGTCAAAACTATTGTGTAATTCGCCAGTCTCCGATATTAAAGTAGCACTCAATGCGGGTGTTGCCATACCTTGATGAAAGCAACTGAGCTGTATGCCGTACTCGAATCCGGGGTTTGGATATATCGGAAAGAACGGGCCATAAGTACAGCCAATCCCCTCTATTACGATTAGTGCGTCTCCATTAGCATAGCGTGAAGGAAATGCTTTGAAACGAAAGACTTTGTGAGAGACACCGCCAATATCTACCGAATCAATGCTACTTACGTAGTATTGTTCGTTGGCCTGCAAGGGTACATTAATCAAGTGAAACGCAGTATCACCCACTTGCCAAGCAGCATTATAAATGACAGTTTCTATAGTGTCCTTAGCCATTCTTCCATACACCATTTGTTGCGCGGTATCCTCCCTGAAAAAATAGGGTCCACCAAGATACATAATATCATTATAGGAGTAGCCGTAATAATGGAAAAGGACGCGAACATCGGCCTGCATCTTTTTATAAGAATGGCTGTCAATGGTCGTATCACCTTGTAGTCGAATTATATTCTGCACTACGGAGTAATCAGTACCGCCGCCGGATACTATTTCTACCCAGCGATTTGTGGTGTCCATGAAACGGATTTTCTGTGCTGAGCCTTCAATAGAAAAGCTCAAGAAGATGATAGCAAAAAGTAAGTGTATTTTCATAAAATTCTACTTTATTTCGTTGCAATTTATACAAAATTTCGTCAAAAAGTTATGAGTACGCCAAAGCCTTCAGCAAATCCTACATCATCGTCACCCGACCACGCAGCGTAAAAGGATAACGCGAATACGGCGCGAAAAACACCGGATATAAATCGCCTACTTTCACACGTGCGTAAGTATCGGCATCTACTTCATGATGCAAGTATTTTACATCATCGAGCGCCAAAAAATATTGGCCAGTATTTTCAAAATATTCCTTCCTAATCA
The DNA here is from genome assembly GCA_039935335.1 of Chitinophagaceae bacterium. Lineage (GTDB taxonomy): Bacteria > Bacteroidota > Bacteroidia > Chitinophagales > Chitinophagaceae > UBA1952. The sequence goes on along the minus strand of JBDTKK010000354.1, from coordinate 5,906 downwards.
CCTCTTCGTGAATTGTGTATTTGAAATCCGCTTTCAAGTCGCGCTTATAAGGCCAAACAAATTTCCAGAAGAACACAGCCGCAGGCCCAAGGCAGAGGATAATGATGGCGATGATTGCGCCCACTTCTCCCTTTAAATCTCCTCTCCAAAAATAGGGAAGGGAATAAATCAATAGGAAGGCTAGAATGGAAGAAAAAACAAGAACAATGGTGCGTAAGCGATTGCTATAGATAAAGCGAAGCAAAGTTCGGTCGTCGGCAGTCAGCTCCGTTTTTGGGGCGTTTTCGTGATTAAGTTCTTTGCGTTTCATACTTTGCGTTCAATTTTCTAATGATGTGGTTCGTGGAGATACGAATCACAGCGAAGTTAATGAAGCCATGAACTTGAGCGGAAAGCTAGCTAACCTTTTAACGCTTTTCCCAATTCAACCACTAATCCGTGCGTCTTTTTTGCTTCGGATGGAACAAGTACTGTACGGAAGAACCCAGTTGCTACTTTGATTCCTCCGGAAATGGGCATGTAAGGATGTTTGATTTTAAACTTGGTTGTGTCGGTCAATGCTCGGCTGACATCTACATAGAAATGCTCCCGAAAATCTCGGATATTGTGGCCAGTTGTCCCTACAAAGTCACCGATAATGTGATTGTTTCGGATAATTTCTTTGGTATAATAAACTGCTGGGCCAAAAAAAGCACCATAATTCAAGGAATCTCCAGATAGTAGTTTGTACCACCCTTTTACTATCACAGACTTCCCTTCCGCTGCGCTCATTGCCTTTTGAGAAGTATCATAAAAAGTAGCCACTGCAATGCGGAGGGTGTCTTTGCCGATGTTTCTAAAAACCAATTGGGCGCGTGAGGAAATGCTGAATGCAAGCAACAAAAGGAGAAGGTAAATGGGTTTCATAGTCTTGCGTTTCTTGAGAGTGGATTGCAATTTAAGTTTAAAATCGGACAACAATTTTTCAACAGATATAAGGACTGTGCTTCGCCCATGTACGACTACAGATATCTTAAAGGTCATGCAACGATAAAAAGTAGGTAAACCGACACAGCGGAGATTTTTTTTGCCCTGTGTACATTTTGCTCATGCCATCTCGGAAGATTTTATGGTATTCGCAGTTTTGCGGATAGGGGAAAAAAATGTTTTGATGGCATCCGCAGTTTTGCGGATAAGGGTAAAAAATGTTTTGATAGCATCCGCAGTTTTGCTGATAAGGTAAAATAATTTGTATAGAGTACCCAAGGGATGAAAGGTTTGAGCGTAGTACAAAGATGGGCAATTGATAAAACCATAAAGTTCCGTGCGGCCGCAGGCTTTTTTAAGTTTTCCCAGAATGTATCAACCAAACCTACGACCCTACGGACCTTTAGAACCATAAAAAATCGTTGCTACCAAACCTACGACCCTACGGGCCTTTCGAACCATAAAAAATTGTTGCTACCAAACCTACGGCCCTACGGGTCTTTGAAGCTGCAAATCAAATTTTCTACCAAACCTACGGCCCTACAGGCCTTTGAAGCTGCAAATCAAATTTTCTACCAAACCTACGACCCTACGGGCCTTTAGAATCATAAAAAATCGTTGCTACCAAACCTACGGCCCTACGGGTCTTTGCAGCAGCGTATCAAATTTTCTACCAAACCTAACGGCCCTACGGGCCTCCCCCCAAACGTCAAATGACACGTTCCAAAACAAAACACCCGACCATTTCCACAGCCGGGCATTTATCTAAAATAAAAATTCAAGGAAAAGCTATCAATGCAGCACCACCAATTTTGCCCTATCGCGCAAGCCACTACCGGTCTTCATTTCCAGTAGATAAATACCTGCGGGAATATTGGTCAAATTGATAGGAATAGTTGCTACCCCACTTTGCTTTCCGACAATTAAAGACATCACTTCTTTGCCTTCTAGATTTAAAAGCCTAAGGTTAACCTCTTCTCCCTGTGCAAACTCATACCTCACGAAAGCCTTGCTGCTAGCAGGATTGGGGAATACTTGGAAAATATTTCCGGCACTATGCGTGGTGCTTGTACCCAGCGGCAACATCTTTATTGAAGCTTCAACAATTGGTGCTTTTAGCTCGCGATTTTCAACATTATCAATGGCTACGCAATAGAAACTGTAGGAAGAATCGGGCTGCCCGGTAAGGAGCATACTATCCTCGCGCGTATCGCCAAATTGCTGCCAAGCTCCCCCATTTGTGGCATAAAAAACCTTGTATTTCTGGATGCCGGAAGTGGCATCTGCACCGCTAAATCTTAGGAGAATAGTAGAGTCATAAACCTGCGTTGCGCTTAACACTTTGCTGGTGGGCGGCAACAGGTCAATCGTATTTAACCAAGTACTAGTAGCGACAGGGATATTGGTATCAAACACAATACTGGCGCGGCTTTGAAGGATAGATCCATCTATCACAGTGCTTGAAGGCTTGATGGTATAACTGACGGAAGCGGTGCCTTGAACACCATTAATATTTGGCTGCAAAAAACCTTGAAGCAAAGGCAAATTATTAGTTGCAGAATCCAGGGCTGTAAACTGCCAGCGGATGATTCCTTTGGCGGTATCCGTCGTGGCCACAATGCGGAGTTTGATACTGGGGATATTATTCAAACTGCCCTGCACCATAAACTCATTTCTTCCTTGTGGCACGCGGAAAGTTTGTCCGCCAACTACCGCATCTCCCAGCACCAGACTATTGATGTCAAACTTCGACTTGTCAATCGTATCCAACACCACAACCGTTTGTGCAACCGCGCTGGCGGTATCTACGTTTTCAAAAGTGACAAGAAACGGTTGGCGTTGAAGACTATTGAGATAGCCTGGCGTGCCAATGCCTTGTGGCCCGTAGATTTCGTTGGGGTCAAACGAGGTGACAGAATTGGAAGCCGATTCGCTGCCGCCATTATGGTCAAGTTCGCCGCCCAGCATGTCTATCAACTCCTTTTGCTTGTCTTTCAACTCCGGACAATTATTGACTAATTCCATCAGTTTGGCAAACTTCTCGCTTTGGTCGCCCAGGTCTTTGGTCTTGTCGTAAAGGTCTTTAAGCAGCTTTAATCGGTCGTAGTTGATATTGCCCAAACCTTTGCCGCTTTTGTTGAGGATGTCCATGGCTTTATCAAAGGTTTTCGGACTAAGATTCGGATTGTTTGCCAGCAGTTTATTTACATAATTGACGCGGTCGTTGAGTACTTTGGAACTTGCGACAGCATGTCCTAGCAAGGCATTTCCTGCTTCTTGTGCAAAGGTTTGCATAGCAGCCTGATTGCATTCTTCCGTCCGCCCAATCCATGCAGCCTGATTAGCATTATGGTCGGTTTCGTAGCCATCATACCAGGCCCAAAATTCTTCACCAACATAGGTTGCAGCCGAGCGCATGTGGTATTGGCCAACCTTCGCGGTCTTGGTGAAAGCCTGAAACAACGGCATTTTAGTTTTTTCTGCAAATCCATCAACGTAATCTAAAGCCTCGCCGCTCATCTCGTTCATCATGTCCTCCTGATTGCCATTGGGGCAAGAACCGAAGATATTGGGGCGATGGGTGAAGGTGTAAAATTTTTGAAGATGGGAGGCGGTAGCTACTACATCGAAAGGAATGGAAACCGTGCTGTTGGCGGGGATAAACGGGATCTGGAAGTACTTGATATATCCGTCGTAAGGTTTGCCTTCAAAGGAATCTATGGCTGTGAACATATCTACCGAGTCATAGATAAATTGATACGCAGAGCGCGGAACAGTGTAGGTTTTACCAAGGTTTGTGAAGGTGTCTGTTCCCATAAAAGAAGGTTTGTAATCTTCCTTCACCCAAGTCAGTTTTGCAGTCTTTGGCCATACAATTGCTGCTACCACGCCGGAAGCATTGACGTTGCCATTATTCCCCACAATCAAATTAAATCTTGAAGGCCTGTTGACCAACCAACGATAGGGGCCACTTACCTGACTCCAGGCGTAAGGATATTTCAAAGAATCCACGCGGAATCCATTGGTATAAGTGATGGGCACCATGCCGGGAACGGTGAGGATTACATCATACAATCCGGTAGGCACGCTGTGCAAATCCATCAGAGCAGTGAGGAAATTTTTCTTGCCGTTGGTGTACTTTTTTGTTGGGGTTAAAATGGTACTTCCTTGCTTCAAAGTCACGGCGGTGGTGGAATCTAGTCCGCCACCAAATATCTCCAAAGCCACATCGCCGCCACGGCCCGCGCTTTTTGGACTATAGTGTTCAATGCCCGTAATCGTGAAATTGGCGAAGGCAGTATCGCGGTAATTGCAACTGCCTTGTAACGTCACCAATTTCACGGAATAGGCATTCGGGATAGTGTAGTTGATAACAGGTGGTGCGAAGGAAGTATAAGTGCTTCCATTGTCCATTATCCAGAGGTAATTGTCTGCGTATTTTGAATTATTGACAAAGCCAAACTCGCTGCCCACGCGGCTATAAGCGAAATCTGATTTAGGGCCGGGAATCAATTCGTAACGGAATTTGTATCTGCTCGCCACGCCGCCATACGTTGAGTTGATGTAGTTGGAAAGGTGCAGAAAAACAGTGTCGGTAGTGAGGCACGAAATGACCATCGTGTCGCTAACGCTTTGGCCATAGGCAAGCGAGCCATTATTGCGCACTCGAATATTGCCGCCGGACGCACCGGTCGCTGATTTCACAAGAAACTGGTTGTTGTTTTTGTCGACCACCCGAACGACGGGTGCACCGGTGTAAGCACTATTGTAGCCCCAGGTGTTTTGACCCGTAATGTAGAGTACGATTGCTCCTCCGACAGGCTTCACAATTCTGAAATAATCGTCCACATCTGCATTGCTTCTGCCATCGATATAGCTCACACTTCCGCGCACCGTATCCGATGGCGTAATAGTCTGCGCTGTGGCAATTGTTTCATTAGGTCCAAGCTCATTATTGGCACTCGTATCCGTCATTTGATAACGCAAAGAATAGTGTGCAGCCCAAGCCCAGCCTTGCCCGTAATGATAACTATTGACTCGAATATAGAACGTGTCTTTGGCTCTTCCGAAAACGTGCATTGTATCGCTAATCGTACTTAAAAAGGGAGCACTGCCAGTATTACGTACCGTCAATGAACCACTTTGTGCACCGGCGTTATTTTGAACAAGAATTGCTGTTGCATTTTTATCGAGCACATAAAAAGTAGGCGAAGGATTTACCTGTTGGTTCCAGGTATTAATGGAAGACGTGTAGAGCGTTACCGTACCTTCTTTAGCCAAAACAATCCTGTAATAATCATCCAAGTCTGGGCCATTACCGACGTAGGAAATATCACCGTTTATGGTTTGGCCTTCGGCAAGGGAATTTGCTGTGGTAAGGGTTTCATTTGGCGCGGGTTCATTGTTTAAAGCCGTATCTGCAATCGACCAATTGAGGCTATAGGTGGCCGCCCAATTCCCGACATAAGAACTAAGGCTGATATACATCGTATCCGCCGCGCGACCATAAACATTGAAGGTGTCTGTGATGGTATTGTAGGCTGATCCATAGCCGAGTTGTGTGTAGGTAAATCCGCTAGGATTGTTGTTTCTAAAAATACTGACAGCCCCTCCATTTCGGTCGTAGATATATAGCTGCGGCAGGACGGTGGCGCTAATGTCCCGCATGGATTGGGCGGTCACGTAAAGCTTGAAGGTTCCGTTTCTTGGAAATACGAGTTTGAAATAATCTTCATTGTCCACACCGGCAGGCGTGTTGAAACCCACGTAGGCATTTTTAGTGGTGTTGAAAGGCAATGCGTCGGCAGTTGCTCTTGTATCGTTTGGGCTAGCAGTTTCGTTGCTGGGCGCGGCATGCAGTATGTCGTATTTGAAGGAATAGCTAATCGGCTGACCATTGTAATAATCATCAACTAGGAGAAACAAACTATCCGCATCCA
>JBDTKK010000353.1:0-8188 GCA_039935335.1 Chitinophagaceae bacterium | reverse complement strand
CAATGAAAGAAAAAATCATTTTTAATTGGAGCGGTGGAAAGGACTCTGCTTTGTGCTTGCATAAAATCTTGCAGACACGACAATACGATGTATTGTGTTTATTGACGAGCATCAGCGAACAATATCAACGAATTTCAATGCACGGTGTAAGAGTTGACTTGTTGGAAACACAAGCAGAAAGTATCGGCTTACCGTTACTAAAAATGCAAATACCCGAAATGCCGACAATGGAAATTTATGAAAAGGTGATGAGAACAACTCTGATAGATTTAATAACTAAAGGAGCGATAGGGTCTGTCTTCGGGGACATTTATTTAGAAGATTTACGAAAGTATAGGGAAAATAAATTGTCAGAATTAAAATTAAAAGGAGTTTTTCCATTATGGAAAACGCCCACCGACGAACTCATTCGTGAATTTTTAGACTTGGGTTTTAAGACAATCGTCACTTGCGTAAATGAAAAATATCTGGACAAAAGTTTTGCAGGTCGCGTAATTGACAATGACTTTTTAAATGACTTGCCCGACAATATTGACCCTTGCGGAGAGAATGGAGAGTTTCATACTTTTGTTTTTGATGGACCAATATTTAAAGAACCAATCTTATTTGACAAAGGAGAAATTGTTTATAGAAAATATACATCTGAAAAACAGCAAAACAATTCTGATTCGGATTGTTACACCGACAAAGACAATGCAGACAATCCCTTTGAAAACGGGTTTTGGTATTGTGACTTATTGTTACAGAAGACAGTTTCACAACGACAACGTGCAAGCCGCTAACATCCGTTTGCAGCAAGTGGGGCTGAAGGAATAGCAATGAGCTTTTGTTCATTATCGAGCAGCAGTTCCAGGCCGAAAAAACTCTATTGAGCAATAGAATAAACAATGAACTTTTTATTATAAATTTGGCAACGGTTCGGGCTGAAGGAATACTATTTTCCCACCTGGACAAAGCCGTAAACAACCGTTATCCTCGCCCCAATTTAATACCAACTAAATGTATCCATACCACAATAAAATAAAGCAACGAATTAAAAACAACGAGCTAATCAAATATGAGTATGTCAATGAATACAAAGGAATTTGCCCTTGCCTACTCCTGTATTTTTCAACAGAGCCAAATATTAAACCGATTAGGGAACATCGATTCGAGGAGTATGAAAAGATTCTGGAAGGGCTTTTCAAGAAATAATATACTTTTGACGAAAACTAAATCAAAATAATTAGGACTAAAATGATATACAGGCTGATCGTATTCTTGCTACTTAATTTTGCAGCACTCGCTATTGGCGGTTTTTTCACCGGCAAAGGAGTTCCTTCTGACTGGTATAAAGCTTTAGAAAAGGCTCCTTGGACACCTCCGGGCTGGGTCTTTGGATTTGCCTGGACCACAATCATGATTTTCTTTAGTGTTTACATGGCTTATCTATGGCCAGTGGTTGAGCATAAAAAACTCCTGATAGTCCTATTTAGTATTCAATGGATATTGAATGTTGCTTGGAATCCAACTTTCTTCTTTTACCACAATATCTTGGCTGGACTCGTTCTAATAATGGTACTTACCTTGCTCGTGGGATTCTTTCTATTATTTTATTGGCCTGAATTGGACCTAAAATCCATTTATATCCTACCCTATTTTATTTGGCTAATAATTGCAAGCTCATTGAATGGATACATTCTAATTAAAAATTAGTTTGAAAGAAAAGCGATGATAATGGCTAAGTTTTCGTTCTGCCCGGCGGGTTTGAAATAAATCCCCGTACTAGGAAGCATCCCAACTACTTCATCTCAATAATTAAATCATCTATATAGTTCAATCATCTCAATCACAAAAATCATAAGAATCATAGTCCAGACAATGGGAAGGAGCGTGTTATTGAATTTATTGGCCGTTGGAGATTGTTATAAAATGCGGAATTCAAAGAAAGCGAAATCGCCCCAACTGCTTTAAATCTTCCGAAGCAGATTAAATCCCTAATAAAAATCTAGGTCTCCGACCAGCGATTGGAAAAAGAACTCCTCTGGTTTCCTATCTCAGCAGCTTAAATTTTCAGTAAAAAACTTAAAGAAACGAAACATTCTCTAATTATCCGTCTCCAAAATAAAGGATACTTCCAGCTCCAACTTGGACAGAGTCCTTCCTTCATTGGATATTTAAGTTTGCTCACGCAAGGCTTAAATAAGAGGAGAAAAACAATCATCGCCGCGCCGACCGAGCTAAAGAAAATTGTTTCACGATCATTGCAAAATTCAGGTAGAAGCATTACATTTGACGGCAAGAAAAAAGGCCAAAAACGAAACCAATTCTCCTCTAAATTAGAGCAATAATCAAGGGGAAATTAGGCAGATAAAATAAGTTCGGATTTCTAAGATAATGAGTGACATCAAAGATATTGAAAAGACCCTCTGGGCTGCGGCAGATAAGCTCCGCAGCAATATGGATGCAGCGGAATACAAACACGTAGTGTTGGGGCTTATCTTCTTGAAATACATTTCTGATGCTTTTGCTGAACTACATGGAAAATTGCTGGCCGGAAAAGGAGATTTTGCCGGAGGAAACCCTGAAGACCCGGACGAATACCTAGCCTTCAACGTTTTCTATGTTCCCGAAAAAGCACGTTGGACTTTTTTGCAGGCCAATGCCAAACAACCGACCATTGGTATCCTCATAGACCAGGCGATGGATGCCATTGAGAAAATCAACGACAACCTGAAAGGCATTTTACCCAAAGACTATGCTGACCCTGATTTGGACAAACCTCGTTTGGGCGAACTGTTGGACCTGATTGGCAATATTGGTTTTGGTGGCGAAGGCCACAAAGGCAAAGACCTTCTGGGGCAGGTGTATGAATATTTTTTGGGCATGTTTGCCGATGCCGAAGGCAAAAACGGCGGTCAATTTTATACCCCGCAAAGCATCGTAAAAGTGCTGGTGGACATGCTGGAACCGTACAAAGGCCGGATTTATGATGGCTGTTGTGGTAGCGGCGGCATGTTTGTGCAAAGTGAGAAATTTATTGAGAGCCACCAAGGCAAGATTGGCGATTTAAGTATATACGGACAGGAAAGCAACCCCACCACCGTTAAGCTGGCCAAGATGAACCTGGCCATACGCGGCATTGATGCCAATATACAATTTGGCGACACCTTTACTGCCGATCTGCACCCCGACCTCAAGGCGGATTATGTATTGGCCAATCCGCCCTTTAATATTAGCGACTGGAAGGGCGAGCAACTGCGGGAAGACAAACGCTGGAAGTATGGCATACCGCCTGTGGGCAATGCCAACTATGCCTGGTTGCAACACTTTTTGTATAAGTTGGGGCCGAACGGTACTGCGGGTATTGTATTGGCCAATGGCAGCATGAACAGCAATAGCGGCGGCGAAGGCGATATACGAAAGGCGATGATAGAAGCTGGTGTGGTGGACTGCATGGTAGCCCTGCCTGCTCAGCTTTTTTATAATACTATGATACCGGCTTGTTTGTGGTTTTTGGCGAAAAACAAGAGCAATGGTAACCCTTCGGCAGGCTCTGGGCAGCGGTTTAGAGATAGAAGCAACGAGATTCTTTTTATAGATGCCCGCAACTTGGGCACGATGATTAACCGCAGGAACAAAGAACTGAGCACGGAGGATATTAAGCAAATAACGGACACTTACCACAATTGGAGAAACCATCCCAACGACAATCCATCTAACCCAAATGATGTAAATAATCTTGAAAAGGATAAGGTAGCAAACGACCAAAATCAAGAAAATCAAACAAGCCTACCAAATCAAGAAAATCATACAAATCAAACGAATCATAGTTCAGACTATGTGGATATAGCAGGCTTCTGCAAGGCGGCGACGATGGACGAAGTACGCGCCAATAATTATGTGTTGATGCCCGGGCGGTATGTGGGTACGGAGGAGGAAGCGGAAGATTTAGTACCCTTTGCCGAGAAGATGCAGGGACTGACGGCGACATTGGCCGAGCAATTTGCCAAGGGCCGAGAATTGGAACAAACTATTCGGGAAAACTTAAAAGGGATTGGGTATGAGTTTTAACTACATCCAAGAGATTAAGCAAATATTGGCTAACGCAAGGCAAAAAGCTTACATAGCCATAAATACGGCTATGGTGGAGGCTTACTGGCATATTGGCAAACGTATCGTAGAGGAAGAACAGCAGGGCGAACAAAAAGCAGCTTATGGTGAAGCTATTTTAAAAACTCTTTCAATTGCTTTAACCGAAGAATTGGGTAAAGGTTTTTCTTATGCCAACCTACGGAATTTTCGCCAATTTTATCTTACCTATCCTAATGAGTCAATTTGCTACACACTGTGTAGCAAATTGACTTGGAGTCATAATAGGTTGATAATGAGAATTGAAAGTGAAGGTGCAAGAATGTACTATTTAGCTGAAACGAGCCAGCAAAACTGGAGTGTTAGAGCATTAGAACGAAACATAAACACATTTTATTACCAGCGTTTGCTATCCTCAAAAAATAAGGATTCAGCAGTATTATCAACTTTACACGTAGAAAAAGCAAGCATAAATGATTTCATAAAAGATCCTTACGTTTTTGAATTCCTGAATATTCGTACGCCAAAAGATGCTTCAGAAAATGAAATAGAAGCTGCATTGATTCAAAATCTCCAACAATTTCTTTTAGAGCTAGGCAAAGGCTTTTCTTTTGTAGGGCGACAAGTAAGGATCAGCACGGAGACCTCCCATTTTTACATTGATTTGGTTTTTTATAACTACATCCTGAAATGTTTTGTATTGTTTGACTTAAAAACCACGAAACTAAATCACCAAGACACCGGACAAATGGATATGTACATACGAATGTACGACGACCTTAAAAAGCAATCTAACGATAACCCAACCATTGGCATTATACTCTGTGCTGAAAAGGACGAAACTGTAGTAAAGTATAGTATTTTGCAGGACAACCCACAGCTTTTTGCAACCAAATACATGCCCTACCTCCCTACCGAAGCCGAACTAATTGCAGAAATACAAAGGGAAAGACTTATGATTGAACAACAGCTAAAAAACAGAGAAGATGAGTTTTAGTGAGTGGAAGACATATAAGTTGGGTGAAATTGCCCAACTTAGAAAAGAACAAGTCCTACCAAAGGGCAAAGAACAGCCCTACATCGGTTTAGAGCATATTGAACAGCAAACCTTAAGGCTCATTGGAGTTGGTAGCTCAAATGATGTGATTAGTAATAAATTTCAGTTCAGGAAAGGAGATATTCTTTACGGAAAATTGCGCCCTTATTTCAGAAAGGTATACCAACCAAAATTTGATGGAGTTTGCTCTACCGATATTTACGTTATTAAAAACAAGTCTGGAATTGATGGGAAATTTTTATTTTACATAGCAGCAACAGAAGATTTTACCCAAATTGCGAATTCAGGGAGTACGGGTACGCGTATGCCACGTGCCGATTGGAATCAATTAAAAGCATCGGAATGGCTTGTACCCAGTATCAAAACTCAAGAGCAAATTGGGTCCATTCTTTCTTCTTTAGATGATAAAATAGAACTGAACCGCCAAACCAACCAAACGCTGGAAACGATGGCGCAGGCCTTGTTTAAAGAATGGTTCGTGAATTTTAATTTTCCCGGCTCAATTGGAAAAATGGTAGACAGTGAGTTGGGGATGATTCCGAATGGGTGGAAAGTTGGAAATGTTGGCGACTTATTTGAGCTGCAAAGAGGATTCGATTTGCCGACAACTACGAGGACCGACGGTAAATATCCGGTAATTGCTGCGAGCGGTTTCAATGGGTTTCATAACGAATTTAAAATCAATGCCCCCGGCATTACAACTGGACGAAGCGGGGTATTAGGTAACGTCTTCTATGTACAAGAGGATTTTTGGCCGTTGAACACTTCATTATTTATAAAAGAGTTTAAAAAGGCTACACCGCTATTTGCTTTTCACATTCTGCAACGTCTTGATTTAAAAAGTTTGAATGGTGGTTCAGCCGTACCAACCTTAAACAGAAATGAGGTTCATAAACTTGTAACCGTGATTCCTGAACAAGAGGTTATACAACTGTTTGAGAAAATAATAAAACCAACTTTTGAGCTTATATTTTCAAACGAAAAGCAAATTCAAGTACTTACTCGTTTGCGGGATAGTTTATTGCCGCGGTTGATGAAAGGGGAAATAGTAGTCTGAACTATGATTTTGTGTGATTTGTATGATTACCTTGATTTGGGAAAAGGAAGCTGAAATTTGTCAGCATTAGCTTTGTAAGTGATTTATTAAATACATACCATGATAAACGAGCAATATAAATATTCAGAGCTTACGTCAAAAATTATTGGCTGTGCTATGACGGTTCACAAGGCATTTGGCAATGGTTTTCAGGAGTTAATCTATCAACGCGCGTTGGAAATTGAGATGCAATATGCCGGAATTGAATTTAGCAGGGAGTTTAAAATGCCTATTTTTTATCGGGAGCAGCAAATAGGTACGCGGCGGGTAGATTTTTTGGTAGCCGGAATAATTTCTGTGGAGCTAAAAGCAACAACCAAGGTGGAAGATGTGCACTTTGCTCAGGCCATCAACTATTTGGAAGCGTACAATTTAGAGATTGGTTTGCTTATTAATTTTGGAGAAACGAGCTTAAACTTCAAACGACTGACCAACAAGAAGTTCAAAGCTCAGGAATTTTAATCATTAAAATTGTTCAATCATCCCAATCACAAAAATCAAAAGAATCATAGTTCAGACAATGGGAAGAGGGAGGATAATTGAATTTATTGGCCTTTGGGGAGCTTTATACAATCCCGACTTCAAAGGGGTCGAATTCGACTCCTTTCTATTTTCAGCAGGAAGTGATTTTTTGTCCTATCAAGCTACAAACCCCTAAACGAAGCCCATGAGCAAAAGCAAAACGATCACGGTACAAGGCACTGCAATAACTGTATTTCAGGGCGAAGAAGCAGATTACATTTCCCTTACAGACATAGCAAGGCACAAAGACGCAAGTAATACTGACGACATTATCAAGAACTGGCTTCGTAATAGAAATACGATCGAGCTTTTGGGGTTTTGGGAGCAATTGTACAATCCGAATTTTAAACCCGTCGAATTCGACGGGTTTAGAAAACAAGCCAGAATAAAGTAAGCCCATGAACATCCTGAGCGAAACCTTGCAAGCACAATGCTATGAAGTAATAAATTTTAGCTAATGAGAAAATCCAAAACCATGATTGTAAAGGGCACTGAGGTTAATGTAATAGATCAAACGGGGCAGAAATACATATCGCTTACAGATATGCTAAAAGCCAAGGATGGTGACTATTTCATCTCGGATTGGCTCAGGAATAGAAATACTATTGAGTTTTTAGGCGTTTGGGAAAGTGTCTATAACCCTGATTTTAATTACGGCGAATTCGCCATAATTAGAAGTAAGACGGAATAGATAATTATCTGAAACCCAAATAAAACAACAACCATTATTCCCGAATTCTGTCAAATCATAATTAAAACTGAATAAATATGGCAAAAAACAGGACAATAAATGTAAAGGGTACAGAGGTAACCATTGTTGAGCAACACAAACAAGATTACATATCGCTCACGGATATGATGAAAGGGTTTGGAGACGATACCATGATTTACAGTTGGATGCGTAACCGCAATACCCTAGAATTTATCGGCATTTGGGAGCAAATGAACAATCCTGATTTTAAAGGTGACGAATTCGTTACCTTTAAAAGCGAGGCGGGCTTAAACAGTTTTAACCTTACTCCGAGAAAATGGATTGCCGCCACGAATGCAATTGGCATAATTTCAAAAGCAGGCCGATATGGTGGTGGCACATTTGCCCATAAAGACATCGCCTTTGAATTTGGGAGTTGGTTAAGTCCAGAGTTCAAACTTTACCTCATCAAAGAATTCCAACGCCTAAAGGAAGATGAAAACGATCGCCTGAAGCTGAATTGGAACTTGCAAAGAACGCTGGCCAAAGTAAATTACACGATACATACCGATGCCATCAAAGCCAATCTGATACCCGAAGAATTGAACAAAGCGCAGGTTGGCTTTGTGTATGCCAATGAAGCCGACATGCTGAACGTAGCTTTGTTTGGTAAAACCGCTAAACAATGGCAAACCGAAAACCCAAGTGCGAAGGGAAACATTAGAGACGAAGCGACGATTGAGCAATTGGT
>JBDTKK010000352.1:0-2695 GCA_039935335.1 Chitinophagaceae bacterium | reverse complement strand
GCTGTTAAAGAAGGCGTTGCTAAGGCAGAAGCTGAAGAAATCAAAGCTAAGCTTACAGAAGCTGGTGCTGACGTGGAGATTGCCTAAGGGAAATCTTGCACTGAATAGAAAAGTCGCTCCACTTGGGGCGACTTTTTTTGTGGAAATTAATTGGCTAAGTTCTAATTAAAATCACTTTCAGTCAAGGGCTGTATGTTGCTACGTGGGCACTATCATACTTTGTTGCAGGCCGGAGTTCGTACAACATCTAATTAATAACAACAGAAAGCAAAATAGTTTCTTAGAACACGAATGATGGCATCTAAAAACCCAAACCACAGTCCACGCTAATTCCTTTTGCTAGCCTTTCCTTCTCGCCAACAAAAAAATCACCAAAATGATTAACAGCGCCGCGCAGATAACGACGATGGGACGAAGCCGATTCGCGAAGTTTTCTGATTCTCTAAGTTGCTGCAATAAGGCTAGCTTTTCTTGAAGCAAGATGTCATCACCAACGAGCATCTTAGAACGCTCCAAGATTTCGGGAAGAAAATCATTCTTCAAAAATGCTGCGCTCGCTAAAATTTCATCCAACAATCTTTCCTGAAAGTCGCGCTCCGACTGCAATACACTCAAATGTTCATCGCGCAAAAGAAAGAGTAGATAGTCGCGTAGCAAAGCGTGATCCATGTGATAGGTATCAATGCCCGCCATGTATTTTCTAAGGTTTACAGCCTGCATCAAAATCCAATCGGGCGTAAGCGCAATGGTTTGATGAACGGCAACATTCATTCCGCGAAGCCAGCGTTCCTGGTCATATTTAGCGCGGGTTTTAGGATTGGATAGCACATTATAGGCTTCTTGAACTTCGGCAAAATGATGGGCAGCAAATGGATTTTCCGGCGCAGTATCTGGATGATATTTCTTGGCTAAAGTGCGGAACGCTGTCTTGATATCAGCGAGGTCGGCAACGGGCGAAACCCCTAGACATGCGTAATAATTTTTGAGTGCCACGAGGCAAATTATCAATTAATTAGGTCAACACGAGGAGGATTTCTTCCCGTCATTGCGAGGAACGAAGCAATCTCACATGCTGCGTGCTCATTAATTGTGAGATTGCTTTGTCGGTCGCCCAGCCTCCCTCCGCGCAATGACGAAATCCCCTTAGAGTGGGCAAATTAAAACAGGATTTTTACCCGCAAAAAAACGGTCGAAAGATAGTGCCGTAAATTCGCGGCTTTCTGCCCAAGAGCAGGCCTCATTTTTCTATCAATTTTCGATTCAAAAAACCATGCATAAAGTATTCGACAACATTCTTCAAACCATCGGAGATACGCCACTGGTGCGGCTCAACAAGGTTGTGGCCGACCTACCCTGCCCTGTTTACGCCAAGCTGGAATATGGCAATCCGGGCAACAGTATCAAAGACAGAATGGCACTTAAAATGTTGGAAGTTGCTGAGCAAGAAGGGAAAATAAAACCCGGCGGCACCATCATCGAAGGTACAAGCGGCAATACTGGTATGGGCTTGGCGATTGCGGCAATTATCAAGGGATATAAATGCATCTTCACCACCACCGATAAACAGAGTAAAGAGAAGGCCGACATCCTGAAAGCGATGGGCGCGGAGGTGATTGTTTGTCCGACGAATGTGGAGCCGGAAGATCCGCGCAGCTATTACAGTATGAGCAAAAGGCTGGCTGCGGAAATCCCTAATTCCTGGTACGTTAATCAGTATGATAATCTGGCGAACCGATTGGCACATTACGAGCAAACCGGCCCGGAGATTTGGAACCAAACCGATGGCAAAGTGACGCATTTGGTGGTGGCTGCCGGCACTGGCGGCACGATTACAGGCATCGGGCAATATTTTAAAGAACAAAACCCCGATGTGCAGGTTTGGGCGATTGATACTTATGGTTCTTTATTGAAGAAATGGTTTGACACGGGCGAGCTCGATATGAAGGAAGTGCATCCTTATATCAGTGAAGGTTTTGGGGAAGATTTCCTGCCGAAGAACTACATCCACGATACGATTGATTTGTTTGAAAAAGTGACGGACAAAGATGGCGCGGTGATGGCGCGGCGCATCGCAAAAGAAGAAGGTATTTTTGTGGGATACAGCGCTGGGAGCGTGATTGCGGGGCTTCGGCAGTTGAAGGACAAGCTGAAGAAAGATGATTTTGTGGTGGTCATTTTCCACGACCATGGCAGTCGGTATGTGGGCAAGATTTACAATGACGAATGGATGCTGGATCGCGGCTTTTTGGACGTGAATACCGTGAAGGATTTAATAGGCGGACTCGGTCGGCGGAGACTGGTGACCATAGGCAAAGAAGCCAGTATTGGTGATGCTTTAGCACTAATGAAGAAGTATGATATTGAGCAAATACCGGTTGAAGAAAATCGGGAAATGATTGGCGCAATTACACAGGAAGCTTTATTCAAAAAGATGCTTCAGGAAGATAATTTGCGCGAGCAAAAAGTGGGTGATGTGATGGAAAAAGCTTTGCCTGTTGTGCCGATGGACATGCAAATAGATCGACTAACGAAATACATCAACAAAGACAATGGTGCAGTGATGGCGCAGGATGAAACTGGCGATTTCCATATTTTGACAAAGTATGATGTGCTGAATGCGTTGGGGAAGTGAGTTTCGCGCAAAGGCGCAAAGAAGGACGCAAAGGCGCGAAGTGTTTTGGGAAGTGAGTTTCAC
>JBDTKK010000351.1:0-9720 GCA_039935335.1 Chitinophagaceae bacterium | reverse complement strand
AGCAAAAAGCACATTGACAGAGTTGGTGATAAGCTTCTCACAATCCGCCCGAACCTTTGTCAAAACGGATAAAGTTTCGCCGCTTCGTTGGTCTTCAAAATCGGCAAAAGGTAGGCGCAGCGCATGTTTCAGGCTATCTGTATAAAGCTGCGCACCAAATTTTTGGATAATCACATTCACCACATAATCCTGAAAAGCTTTGGCAATCCTGGACACCATTGCCGCACCAACGATGAGCCCCAAACCGAACAAAATGCCATGAAAAAAACCCGCGCTGTCGTGGGCATTTCTATAAATATCTGCTTTGTTGGCGTAGGGGTCAATCAGGTAATGCCCGAGGATGTAGGGATTGAGCAGCGAGAAAACCTGATTGATGGAAACAAGCACCAGCGCCAACACAATCATCCATTTATGCGGTCGTAGGTATTGAAGTAATAATTTCATTGAAAAGCTAAGTTATTGGTGACTTGACTTTATACTACAATGCAGGAATTGCGAATTGCAATATCCTTCTACAAAAGTCGGAGCATCTCTCCAACAACCTTATCTATTGGTAACGAAAATGTATCCTCATTTATGGATGACATCGGCAACCAAAAGCTCCTTTCATCAGCATTCATATTTCGGATGGCTTCTTGCGAATTTTGGCCATGTACGCGGTAGTAAATTGAAACCACTTGCGAATCGTCAAACGCACTTTGTTGGAAAAAATCGGTGGTGTAAAAATGGCTATCGACCTCAACTTTTAAATTCATTTCTTCCATCCATTCTCGCTTCAAAGCGTCTATCAATCCTTCGCCCAACTCTACCCCACCGCCGGGGAATTTTAATACCGTCCGACCAAAGATTTTCTCTTCACTGACCAACAACATTTCTTTATGAATCCAGATGCCATACGCACGAACATTAAAGCGCAAAGGCTTGCCAGCAGCTACTTTCATTGAGGTCTTTCTTTGAAAATTCTTTAAAAAATTAAAACCCTAAAACCATCTTTTCTTGTAGAAATACAGGCTCATTAAAATGGAAAATGCTACCGAAATAAGCAGCGCAGCATAGAAGCCATAAACAGTATGTTCCGTTGGAAAAGTTACGTTCATTCCAAAAAAACCCGCCACCAGCGCAGGCACAGAAAGGATAATCGTAATAGCGGTGAGGCGCTTGATTACGATGTTCATATTGTTGTTGATGATGCTTGCGAAAGCATCCAACGACGACGAAAGGATATTGGTGTAAGTGGTTGCCATTTCCAATGCCTGACTGAATTCTACAATCAAATCCTCTAGAAATTCTTTTTCCTCTTCATCGCAATTCAGGAAGTTGGTGCGGTCAAGTTTCATCAGCAAAAGCTCATCGCTACGCAATGCCGTCAGGAGATAGACCAAGCTTTTTTGCACGCGCATCAAGGCCAATAGTTCCTCGTTTCTATTGCTGTCGTAAAGCTTTCTTTCAAAGAGGTTTCTGCGGGTATTTATCTCCTTCAACACGTCCATGAAATCGACCACAACCTTTTCAAAAATCTTGAGCACCATCATGTTTGGCCGCTCGGGATGGCGGAGGGCGAAAGTGGCCAGAAAGGCGCGAATAGCGTCGTTTTCAAAGGAATTGACGGTCACCACTTGGCTGCGCTCAGTGATAATGATAGCGATAGGAATAGTGATGTAAAACGCATCACTTTCATTGAGCGATTTGTTCTCCACCGGAGTTTTAAGAATGAGTAAACGGGTATCATCAAAGAGGTCGTAGCGTGCCCGTTCTTCAATGTCCAAAGTGTCTGTCAGAAAGTCGTGCGGGATGTTTAGCCTTGTACCAAGTTCATCAATTTCTTGGGTTTGAAAGGGAGGAGAAACGTTTATCCAGTTGGCATTTTCGGCCACATCGATTTGCTCCGTTTTGCGGTTTAAATTCTTATAAAACTGTATCACTGTCCGCAAGATAGAACAACAGCTTTTTCAGGTCATTATTGAAACATTCTACCTAAAGAAATCCCTAGCTTATTTTTGCTGCAAACGACATTTATTTATGATACACAGCAGTACCAAACTAATAACGATGGATGAGTTCACCATCCACGAAACGCGACAATTTCCACAGGCAAAAGGAGAACTTTCTGCGTTGTTGCGTGATATTGGCTTGGCCTGCAAACTCATCAACAAACAAGTGCAAAAGGCTGGTTTGGTAGATGGCATTATGGGCAAGCAAGGAGCTACAAACATCCAAGGCGAGGAGCAAATGAAGCTTGACGTTTATGCCGATGAAATGTTGATATCCATTTTGCGAAATAGTGCTGACTGTGCCGGTATTGCCTCAGAGGAAAATGACGATGTAGTATGCTTTGACGATCCTTATAGCCACAACAGTAAGTACGTTGTGCTTTTTGACCCTTTAGATGGCTCTTCCAATATTGATTGTAATGCCAGTATCGGAACCATTTTCGCCATCTATCGCCGCATTTCACCATCTGGAGAATGCTGCACTAAAGAAGATTTTCTGCAAGCGGGTAAAAATCTGATGGCGGCTGGATATGTGATTTATGGTAGCAGCACGATGATGGTCTATGCTACCAAAATTGGCGTGAATGGCTTTACACTCGAGCCGAGTATTGGCGAGTTTTGCCTCTCGCATCCCAACATGAAATGCAAAGAAGGTGCGACAATTTATTCCGTGAATCAAGGGAACTGGAATAAGTATAGTGATGGCGTTCGAGATTTCCTGACAAACTGCATGGACAAGGCTTTCAGTCATCGGTATATTGGTAGCATGGTGGCCGATTTGCATCGTACCTTAATCAAAGGTGGCATCTTCCTTTATCCCGCAGATACAAAATCGCCGAAAGGTAAGCTGCGCCTGCTTTACGAGTGCAATCCAATGGCGTTTTTGGTGGAAGCCGCAGGTGGAATGGCCACCACAGGGACAGAAAGAATCTTAGACGTGAGGCCAACAGAATTACATCAACGCGTACCCATTTTTATTGGCAGTAAGGATTTGGTGAATACCGCTCTTTCTTGCTTGGAGAAAACGACAGCAGAAGTCTAATCATTACGAACATTACACACACAATGCCGATGGCATTTTCTGCTTTGTTTTCTGGAAATAACAGAAGGAGCAGTATTTAGCAAAATGAAATCCCACACATTAAAAGAGCAGGCATAAAGCCTGCTCTTTTAGTATCTATTTGTTGAGTGAAACACTCCTGAAATTCTGTACGTTGAGAAATCCCTTCTTATTCTAATAGCGATAAAACCCACCGCTACCGAAGCGATACCGAACGCCAACAGACACTGGAAAAGAGAATAAATCATAAGGCCCATTGCGGCCTGCGATGCGATTATCCACCGTATTTAAGTGGGAAAAGCGCGGGGCAAATTCTGCACTAAAACCTAAGCGTCCGGGCGTATAAAACTCAACTCCAAACTGCGGCCCGAAAGTGTAGCCGGCAGCGGGCTCATAATGGTATTCCGAAACGTACCTGTATTGCTCGCCAGGCAATTCATCGAATTGCGAATTGGTCTGCTTACCATCATTCACCGTAAAAATGGCTCCAATAGAAATCCCGTAGTAAAAATTGAAGCGATTGACTTGCATATTGTCATAAAGAGGCACCATGCCGTTCACGCGTAGAGAGGTTGTAAAAACCCTATCGGCATAGACATACCTCGTAGCGACATTACCCAATGTAGTACCATCCAATCCATAAATATTAGACGTGCCTTTCGAGCTCCATTCAGAATTGGTATTGATATCGAGCCCTACCTGTAGGCGGTCCAAAATATTGTAGTTGGCCACCACGCCAAACATGTTTGGGAGGCTCTTTTCATCCGGAGAATAATCTACAAGATTATAAAACTTCGATGTTGGCGCAAGCCCACCGTACACGCCAACGCTGTAGCGGAAGTCGGGGGCATAGCTCTGTGCAAACACAGAAATCGAAGAGAAGGCAATGGCAAGTGTGAGTAAGCTTTTTTTCATCATCCGGTATTTCGGCGCTGAAAGATAATCAAGAATGCCGATTAGCCTATTAATGCTCGAAGCTTTTTCATCAAATCCATGGTTTTTTGTGCAAAACTGCTGCTACTTACAGCCCGTCTGAAAACTATCTTTGCGCCATTATGCCAAACAATATGTCGGAGCAACGCAGCACTGCTTTCCTGCTGCTGGAAGATGGAACTTTATACAGTGGCTTATCTTTTGGAGCCAGCGGAACAAGCGGAGGAGAGATTTGCTTTAATACAGGAATGACGGGCTATCAAGAGGTTTTTACCGACCCAAGTTATACGGGGCAGTTGCTGATAATGAACAATGCCTACATCGGGAATTATGGCGTGAAGAAGGGCGATGTGGAAAGCAGCTCTATAAAAATCCGAGGGCTTATTTGCAAAAATATTTCTGATAACTACAGCAGGATGCAGGCTGATGGCGGCATTGCAGACTACCTCAAGGAAAATAATATCGTTTGCATTGAAGGGATAGACACACGTGCATTAGTGCAACACATCCGTAGCAAAGGCGCGATGAATGGCATTATTTCCAGCGAGATTTCTGATGTTGCCGTTTTGAAAGAAATGCTGAAAGCCGTGCCTGATATGGGCGGACTGGATTTGTCAGACGAGGTATCAACAACGAATGGCTACTCAGTTGGTAATGTAGATGCTGACTTTAAAATTGCTGTTTTAGATTTTGGATTGAAGCAAAGCATGTTGCACAATTTTGAGCAGCGGGGTGTTTTTCTAAACGTCTTTCCGGCGCATACTTCTTTTGAGGAAATGGAAAAATCTTCGCCCGATGGATATTTTGTTTCCAATGGGCCAGGCGACCCCGCAGCGATGGATTATGCCGTAGAAACGGTGAAAGACATCATCACTTCCGGGAAACCGATGTTCGGTATTTGTCTTGGGCATCAGTTATTGGCGCTGGCTATAGGCATTCCTACTTATAAAATGCACCACGGCCACCGCGGACTCAACCATCCGGTGAAGAATTTGATAAGCGGGAAAAGTGAAATCACAACCCAAAATCACGGCTTCGGAATTGATGCCCCTTCCACTCGAGCTAACGCATTGGTAGAAGTGACGCACGTCAATCTGAATGACCAAAGTATAGAAGGGATTCGCTTGAAAGGCAAGCCTGTTTTTTCTGTACAATATCACCCGGAAAGCACGCCAGGAACCTTTGATTCTCGTTACCTTTTTGATGAATTTATAGACATCCTGAAAGCTGCCAAAGCCTCGCCCACGGCAGCATAGCATTATCTTCCAAAAAAAATGAAAAACTAGTAAAAGAATGTCCAGCGAAAAAATTCTCATCATCGGTTCCGGTGGCCAAATAGGCGTTGAACTTGCATTAGCACTTCGTGAAGCGCATGGTAATAATCAAGTAATCGCCTCAGATTTGAAGGAAGAAGTGCATCCGCTTTTAGCTGATGGGCCTTATGTGAAGTTGGATGCCACGAAAGGTGCAGACATTACTGCGCTTATTCAAAAAGAAAAAGTGACGCAGGTTTACCTCCTCGCCGCCATGCTTTCTGCCACCGGCGAGAAGATGCCGATGAAAGCTTGGGATGTAAATATGAGCAGCCTGTTGCAGCTTTTAGAAATAGGTGTTCAGGAAAAGCTCAACAAGATTTACTGGCCTTCGTCAATAGCTGTTTTTGGGCCGACTACTCCGCGTCAGGATACGCCACAGGCAACGATTATAGAGCCTAAAACCGTTTATGGCATCTCGAAATATGCCGGAGAACTTTGGTGTCAATATTACCAACAACGCTATGGGCTTGACGTGCGCGGATTGCGCTATCCAGGGCTTGTTAGCTGGAAGAGTAACCCTGGTGGCGGCACAACCGATTATGCGGTGGAAATCTATCACGAAGCATTGGCAAAGGGTCACTACACTTGCTTCTTGAGTGAAGGCACTTACCTGCCGATGATGTACATGGACGATGCTATTCGTGCCACTATTGAGCTGATGGAAGCACCTGTGGAAAGCTTAAAAACCCGCATGGCTTATAATGTGAGCGCGATGAGCTTTTCTCCGAAAGAAATAGCGGCATCAATCCAAAAGTACATTCCCGGATTCACTATCGATTATGCACCAGATTTTCGGCAGGATATTGCCAATGGCTGGCCACAAAGCATTGATGATTCCGTGGCAAGAAAGGATTGGAATTGGAAGCCAGAGTTCGACCTCGACAAGATGACTGAGACGATGCTCAGCAACTTGAAAAAGAAGGGATAATTTTCCAAAAAGCTAAGTATGAAAAAGCCTGTAATAGTGGTCTTGACTGGTGCAGGAATTTCTGCGGAAAGCGGCCTGCGCACCTTCCGCGATACCGATGGATTGTGGGAAGGATTTGATGTAGAAGATGTGGCTACACCTCGCGCCTGGCTCAGCAACCAGCCCATGGTGCAGGAGTTTTACAACCAACGAAGGCGAGATGTAGCAGCAGCAACACCAAACCTTGCACACAAGCTTTTAGCAGCTTTAGAAAAGGATTTTAGGGTTAGAATTGTGACCCAAAATATTGATGACCTCCACGAACGTGCGGGCAGTACAAACGTCTTGCATTTGCATGGACAAATTTTCAAAATGCGGAGTGATAAGCAGCCGCATGACGACAAGTTTGCTCAAGAAATTCGGGAGGATATTCCTCCAGGATTGAAAGCCGAAGACGGCGGTTTGATGCGGCCGCATATTGTTTGGTTTGAAGAGATGGTACCAACGATTATGGAGGCGCAAACTATTATGCAGACGGCGGATATTTTTATCCTTGTCGGCACTTCATTGGTGGTGTATCCCGCCGCAGGTTTGGTAGATTTTGTGCCGCGCGATGCGCCCAAATACATCATCGACAAAGTGATTCCGGAAGTCGGCCATTACGAGCATATCATACCTATCGCAAAGCCTGCAACTGCAGGAATGACAGAGCTTTCCGAGCTTCTTTTAAAGAAAAACTAATTAAGGTCGGCAGACAGCTAAGCAACGAAATTCATTGCCGACGGCACGATGTTTTTCCATATTGTTTTCTAAAAAATCATTCGAAAATGGAAGACAAAAAAAACGAAGAAAACGAAGACATGGAGATGTCGAAAGGTGAGACCACCCCTAAAAAGAAGGCAACTATTACCCACAACCTTGATACTGGTGAAGATGAAATCTTGCCTGATATCAATGATGAGCCAACAATGGATTTTGGTGCCGGCTCAGATGGTGGTAGTGAGTCTGCGGGATAAAGCTTTCCAAAAAAAGCCTCAGCTTCCATCGTTAGAAGCCGAGGCTGGAACTTTAAAGGATAAAGGAATTCTATACCGTAAACTTAATCCCCTGCGCCAGCGGTAAGGTATCACCCCAATTTATGGTGTTGGTTTGGCGGCGCATGTATGCCTTCCAACTATCAGATCCACTTTCTCGGCCTCCACCCGTTTCTTTTTCGCCACCAAAAGCACCGCCAATTTCAGCACCACTAGTACCTATATTCACGTTAGCAATACCACAATCAGACCCTTTATGAGAAAGGAAAGTCTCGGCCTCGCGCATATTCAGCGTAAAGATGGAAGACGATAACCCCTGCGGAACAGCATTCTGCAGGGCAATTGCTTCTTCGAGCTTCGAGTATTTCATGATGTACAATATCGGCGCAAAGGTTTCATGCTGTACAATCTTGTAAGAATTTTCAACTTCAAAGATGCAAGGCTGTACGTAGCAACCACTTTCGTAACCTGCTCCTTCCAGCAAGCCACCCGCTACTATTTCTTTGCCGCCTTCTGCTTTAATAGCATCAATAGATTTGAGATACGCTGCTACAGCATCCTTATCAATCAGCGGTCCAACATGCGAGGTTTCGTTCAGCGGATCGCCAATCACCAATTGCTTGTAAGCTGATACCAACTTGTCTTTAAAAATATCATACACACTTTCATGAATGATAATTCTGCGGGTAGAAGTACAGCGTTGTCCGGCTGTGCCCACTGCGCCAAACACACTCCCAATGAGTGCCATATCTAAGTCGGCCTCTTTAGAAATAATGATGGCATTATTACCGCCCAGTTCTAGCAAAGATTTCCCTAAGCGCTGCCCCACGACACTCGCTATTTGTTTTCCCATACGCGTACTACCAGTGGCACTTATCAAAGGAATGCGGGTATCGTTGGTTAGCATTTCGCCAACCTCGCGTGCGCCAGTAATGAGGCAGTTCACGCCTTCCGGTACTTCATTTGCTTTCAATACTTCGGCAACAATATTGAAACAAGCAAGCGCCGTGAGTGGTGTTTTTTCAGAAGGCTTCCAAATACAAGTATCACCGCAAACCCACGCTATGAAAGCGTTCCAGCTCCAAACAGCAACAGGAAAATTGAACGCAGAAATAATCCCTACCACACCCAATGGATGCCATTGCTCGTACATCCGGTGCATGGGGCGCTCGCTATGAATCGTGAGGCCATAGAGTTGGCGAGAAAGGCCAACTGCAAAATCGGAGATGTCTATCATTTCTTGCACTTCACCCCAACCCTCCTGCAAGGATTTACCCATCTCATAGCTCACCAAACGACCTAAAGAATCTTTGTTTTTACGCAAAGCCTCACCAATCTGACGCACGACTTCGCCACGCTTAGGAGCTGGCCACATGCGCCATTCCGGGAAGGCTTCAGTTGCTTTTAAGATCACAGCTTCATAGCCCTTAGCATCAGTTATACTCACTTCCGCAATTGCGTTGCCTTTCACGGGACTAAAAGATGTAATCGCTTCGCCAGATGTTTCTAACCAGGTTGTTCCCGTTGAGGTTCCTGAATTTTTCGCCTTAATACCAAGCGCATTTAATACTTCTGAAATCTGCATGTTGTTATTCTTTTTAAAGAGCCGCAAAAGTAAGTCATTGCCTCCGGCAGCCTCGAGGTCTTACCTGTAGAGTCTTTCAATAAGGTCATTGAAGTTTGCCGTTTCCCAAGATAATGCCTCATCGCAGATTTTAGGAATGCGAAAGAAGCAGAAAGGCATTACCGATACACGCCACCACCCCACCGGCCAACATAGCTTCCTGCCCAAATTCTTTCGCTGCCGCATCTCCGGCAGCACCATGCAAAAACACGCCCAGCAATGCCGCATCCGAGGCGCTATATCCTTGCGCCAAGAACCCGGTAATCATACCACAAAGCACATCACCAGTACCTCCCGTCGCCAATCCGGCGTTACCATTGAGATTAAAAAAGCATTGTCCGTTGGGCAACGCAATCATAGTATGTGTATCCTTTGCCACGATGATGATACCCAAATCCTTGGCCATCTTCATTGCCAACATATTCCGCTCACAAGAAGACTTAGTCTTCCCAAAAAGCCTTTCAAATTCTTTGGGATGCGGTGTAAGGATAGCATTTTCTGGAAGTAGCGACAACCATTCCTGATGTTCGCTAAGAATATTTAAGGCATCTGCATCTACCACTATCGGCATCTGATTTCCATTCAAAAATTCCCCAAGAACCTTTACTGTAGCTGGTTCTGTTCCTATTCCAGGGCCAATCCCAATAGCACTAATCCCTTTCCCAACCACAATTTCCTCAATAAAATCCTGACCAGAAGTAAGGCACATTGCTTCGGGAATACTAGTCTGAAAAATAGAATAACCACATTCTGGGATTAAGGCTTTCACTTTGCCGCAACCCACGCGGGCAGCAGCTTTGGAAGCCAATACTACTGCGCCCATCATGCCATGACTGCCTCCAATCAACATAGCCG
>JBDTKK010000350.1:0-5057 GCA_039935335.1 Chitinophagaceae bacterium | reverse complement strand
TTTACGCGCTATAGTTGCGGGAGTGTTGTCGATAAGAAAATCATTCCTTTTCTTTCCAGAAAAAGAACAATTAGACTTATTGGGCATACTGCTGGAAGAGAGGGAAATGGACAAAAAGTAGGCTAGGATCCTCTCTAATCCTTTCCTGGCTTGACTTTTAGGCAAATGAAATGCGTTAAAAAAGATGCTTTTCTACGGCTCAAAAATCACAAAGAGAACACGAGAATTTGCAGGCGCTCAGTGCTATAAATACCTCATATTTGGCTGACAATCCAGAGCTCGAAACCGGACTCTGCATCAGTTTTGTGAGTATGTCTGGCATTCAGCTTTCACTGTCCTTGAAATTCAATTGCAATAACATTTTTCAGTCCACCATTACCGATTTTTCCGGCTAACGGACTGCTTCAGTTTATCTCCCACAAGCAGGCTGGGCGCGGGTTTACGCGCTATACTTGCAGGAGCATTCTCGATAATTAGGTCGCCTTTTTCTTTCGGAATAGGTGGTGATTAGGCATAGGAGTTTTGCTTGCGGGGGCGGCGAATTACACTTAGAATGAGCCTAAGCATAAAAAACGCCTCAGTTGCCTGAGACGTTCTGTCCAAAACGATAATTCCTGAAACTATTTCTTTGCGTCAGCATTCTCCCTAATTTTTGATCCCGGCCTGTGGGTATCCAAAATCGATACGAACCTAATTTTCAGGCCGGCAATTTTCAAATTATCTTTTGAGGAGAGGTCTTTTTCAACTTCATTTTTCCGCGTATCGAGGGCTTCATACAATACCTTGATTTCGTCCCAGTCTTCTCTGCTGTACTTCTTTTTATTGTCGGCAACAATGTCAACAAAATTTTGGTACACCTCGCGGATATTATCAGCGGTCACGAATGAGAATTTCATGTCGTCGCCAACTTTTCCCTGACCAAATAGGGCATCCCGGAGTACCACCTTGTAGTTTGGAGCTACGGGTGTCGCGGCCGCCAATTCGGCTTCCTTGATTTTTGCTTGATACTTAGCTCTCAGAGCTTCGTATTTTGCCTTGCTGGCATCGGCTTTTGCTCTATCTTCTTCATTAAGTGCTGCTTTGTGTTCTTCTGCCAGTAGCGCCCTTTCGCGGTAGCCATTGTCAATAGTTGTCCAGGCCTCTGCAGTATAAACAGGTGTGAGGTCATTTACAGAATCCACATACATGTTTAGAGCCTCTGATTCTTTTTTGGCACTGTCGCCAGCATTATTACAGGCAGCAAATCCAATGGATAAGATTGCCGCAGCAATCATTAATTTCATTTTTATCATTTTTTTATTTTAATGTTTTCACACAGTACAACATTCATGCCACGGGGCTTGCAGGACTTGATTAATTCTATTTCGAAAACCACTTGAAGCAACTTTTTCAATGCAACTGTATTTTGTAAAAAATCGCTTTGCGTTACACAATTCCGGAGATTTGTTGCGTCATTCACACATTCGGCAATCATTCGAAGCTACAGTGGTCGAATTTGCCTATCTTGTACAAAATATTTTTATGGAGAAAAGGCTATTAGGATTTATACTGACTTTAGTGGGCATTGCAGGGTTAATTTATACTGGAATTAGTTTTATGAATGGTGGCACAGGGCAAAGAAACATTAAAGCCATGATTTTCGCAGGAATTCTGGGTGCTATTTTCTTTTTCGCCGGTATAGGGCTCATAAAAAACACGAAGGATAAGGCGACTTAAAGGACTTGCGATAAAGCATCCGTCAGCCAAAGAATTCTTTGGATTTTTCCAGCAGTGAGCGCTTTGACTTTATCTTCTCAAAATCAATGCGGGCGGAGAGCGCTTGCCGAAGCGATGTAGTTTGGAGACTATGCCGAGCGGGGCGTTGACTTTACCTTCTCAAAATCAATGCGGTCGGAGACCGCTTGCCACAACGACGTAGTCTGGAGACTACGCCGAGCGGGGAGTGAGCGGTTTGACTTTATCTTCTCAAAATCAATGCGGTCGGAGAGCGCTTGCCACAACGACGTAGTCTGGAGACTACGCCGAGCGGGGACCGCTTGCCACAACGACGTAGTCTGGAGACTACGCCGAGCGGGTAAACCACCTGGTTCACAAACCTTGTTCTGCTAACCGGAATGCAGTTTACACTTCCATCTTCCACACTACGGCCGGGCATTATCATCCCGAATGGGGAATAATTATAGGGTGTTTGGAAGGATGGGCGGAGCATTGGGTTGTAAATATATGGAGAGTTTTGTTTTTTGGGGTTGTTTTTTACTGTAGCCACAGGCTACGCGGATAATCGGACAAAGGCTGGAGCCTTTGCCCAACGGTGCATTATATAGGCTGATTATAGGCTACGGGGCTTTCATTTCTTTTTAAAACTCAATATCAATTTTCGATCCATTTTTATTGTTCTGTCTGGCAATGGTATGGTTCACTTTGTCCTTCCACAAGTGAGTTGGCACTGTTTACGCGCTATAACTATACTAATCGTCAATACTTCTATTTACTATCTCCATACATATTAAGTATATATCTAGGATAGCTTATCTTTGGAGGTTCAACAGGAATAGCTCTCAGTTTTCCATTAGATCCGTAACCAATATAATTATAACCTTTTTTCTGAAAAGGATATAAGCCATCCGCAGTAATGGTATCTTTTTCCCAAAGCCAACATTTATTCCAAAAGCCTTTATCTTGAAGATTGTAACCGTAAGGAGTAGATACTTCTTCTCCTTTGTATTGCCCTGACTGCATCAATCGCCACATTGTGTGGTCTTTCATTTTATTAAAATAATATTGCCCCATTATATTAATAGAAACTTTTCGAGATTCAAAACAACCTACTAATTCATTATTCAAAGGAAAGAGATTCCAAATACTATTGGTATCGGGCCTAAACCCAATTAAAACTCGTATATTATAAACAGTGTCACCGCTGCTGGGGCACATTCTATTACTCAAAGAGTCAGGCGAATATTTAATAATTGTGGCGGAATTTGGTATTCGCTCTCCTTCCCAAACAATGAGTTTTAATTTGTCTGGGCTGTAAAAACTACCATCATTAAAATACATAATCGAATTATTGGTTGTTTTATACATTTTAGAAAGATTCTCGAAGACATCAAAATTACTGTCATTCCAGCGTTGAATTGTATAGAACACAAATAAACTGTCTCTATATTCTAGATGCTGCGTTCGGTATAGTTCGTACATTTCTAGGTTGGGCTTTTTAGTTTGTCCGCAGCTTTGTAAAAAGGCAACGGTTATATAAAGCAAAACCTGAAACAAGGTTTTTTTAATTTCCATTATTACTCCCTTCTTCTATTGGCTTTTGAGTTGATGTACCTGCGTTTCCTACATGAGGGATATTTCCAGAACTCATTGGAGCAATTGCATGCCCCTTATCAGCATCTTCCTTCATAGTCGCATTCTCAGCTTGTGGGATAGCACCCACTGTCGGCATTGAATTTAGCTTTATGAGTTCCCTTAAATTTTTGCCGCCATCGTGCCCACCAAGCTTGTACTGAGTCCTACCTACAACATTTTCCTTTAACGCTGCAAGACTACCTCCTTGAAATCCACTAACGTCAAGTTCATAGTCAATTTTCATCTTCCCTTCAACGTCAAATATTCGCGCATAAGCCATTAGCCCTTCAGCATATCCACGGGCAAAGCCAGTTCCCATACTATGAGTCACAATTTTGATTGATTCTCCTTTTGTGAGATGAGCCCTTATGCTGGCTGCATCTTTCCAGCCCTGTGCCCTACCCGCATCGATGCGCACTTTAGCACTCACTGCTGAAGACTCCAATAAGCTAATAACTGTATTTAACAATCCCATTGAATTGTACACAACCTCTAATAAATTTTGAGTACCGCCTAAAGCGCCATCTACGTATCGTGCACTGTGATCGCCAAGTCGATCCATTATCCGCTGATCGTACCCTCCCCAATAGGCTGCAGTTCCTCCATCACCACTATGCATACCATTAAAAAATATCACAACGTTTCCATCAGGGTCTTTTGCTTGTATCGGTGTATTAAGTGCATACGCATATGGACTGATGTCTGGATATAATCCTCTTTTTGAATCCAAACTTCCCGTTCTTCCAAGTCTGCTATCCAAACCTCTTGCGCCCATATCAACTGAGTTTCCTTTACCCTTAACTTCGTTGTCCATTTCGTGACCTCCATACCCCCATCTATAATCTCTCCTAAACGCCCCATCCGTATCACAACTCATGGTCACATACGTCTGCGGGGCAAGGGTAATCACACTCCTAATAATCTGTGGAATGCGCAGTCTTTGTGGCTCGTCAGTTACCTTATCAGCATTAAACTCTATCAGCAGCCTCACCACATCGCCCTCCTGTAAATTATCCGCCATGAGCGTAACAGGTGATGGGTCTACCGTACTTGCTTGTGCTAGGATTTGTCCCGTAGCATTCGGTGTGTTGTCGTTCGGGTTATCAAGCTTCAGCAAGGAGAAATTAGTTGTACCCGCATCCGAGGGTTCTGCGCTCAAATCAAGCTGCACGCCGCTTTCACTGGTACTTAGTGCAGCCAAATTAAGGTAGGCATTCAGTATCGGCTGAAAACTGTAAGATGAAATTATTTCGCCTTGGTTCGCATCTTTAGCAGTTACGGTAATATCCTTACTTCCAATCTGCAATACTGCTGCCTCCTCCGAGTTGGGGTGGGCAATTAAATCATTCAGGTAAATTACTTGGTTCACAAACCTTGTTCTGCTAACCGGAATGCAGTTTACACTTCCATCTTCCACACTACGGCCGGGCATTATCATTCCGAATGGGTAGTAGTCATACGCTGCCATTAGGGCAGCACGCCGCTGCGCCAAGCTTGGAATACCTGCATTTACGTTTACAGGCACTTCGGTCACCTTGTCGCTCACCACCGCCTGCACATTACCCAAATGGTTGGTAAGCGTAACTATTCACCCTGGGCAGAGAGCGATATTATAGAGTGCGTTGAGCACGTTCTGCTTTGATTTGATGGTCGTATCAATGACTGATCTCAAAATGGCAAAGGTATCCGCTCCTGCTTTAGAGCGG
>JBDTKK010000349.1:0-4075 GCA_039935335.1 Chitinophagaceae bacterium | reverse complement strand
CGATGACCGCTTACCTCCTTTCCGTGATTTGCAAAGAAGCTGGGTTGCCCAGTGGCGTGCTCAATATCCTGCATGGTGGCGGGCCAAAATGTGGCAGCGCTATCGTAGCTCATCCACTTATCAAAGCTATTTCCTTTACCGGCTCAACCCGCGCTGGGCGTGAGATTGCGGCGACTGCTGCTCCTCAATTCAAGAAGCTTTCCTTGGAGCTCGGTGGTAAAAATCCCAACGTCATTTTCGCGGATTGCGACTGGGATAAAATGATGCGGACGACCATTCAATCTTCATTTTCAAACCAAGGACAAATCTGCCTTTGCGGCTCCCGGATTTTGATTGAAGAAAGCATTTATGAAAAATTCAAAACGGAATTTATTGCCCGTGCCGCAAAGCTTACTGTAGGTGACCCGCTGGATGAAAACAGCAAACAAGGCGCTGTAGTCAGCCAACTCCATTTCGATAAAGTGATGAGCATGATTGCGCAAGCAAAAGCAGAAGGAGGCCAAATTTTATTGGGGGGAAATTCTGTTCATCCCACAGGCCGTTGCGAGAAAGGGCTCTTCATTCAGCCCACCATTTTTGAAGGATTGAATGCTGAATGCCGCACCAACATGGAAGAAATTTTTGGTCCCGTTGTGACGCTGCAATCTTTCAAAACTGAAGAAGAAGCCTTGCAACTTGCCAATACCTCCGACTACGGTTTGTCTGCCACCATTTGGACGCAGGATATAAGCCGCGCCCACCGCGTCGCAGCGAAAGTTCATAGCGGTATTATCTGGGTGAATTGTTGGTTGCTCCGCGATTTGCGGACACCTTTTGGTGGCTTTAAAAACTCCGGTGTTGGTCGCGAAGGTGGTTGGGACGCACTGCGGTTCTTTTCAGAGCCGAAGAATGTGTGTATTGAATTGTGATGGGGACTTAACCACTAAGGCTCTAAGGACACCAAGGAGCACTAAGATTCATACAATATTGGGATAGAGCAATCAAAGTGATGGTAAGAAATTAACCACTAAGACACAAAGTACACAAAGAGGCACTAAGACTTTACACCCATTGGGATAGAGTGCTCAAGGTGACTTTAAAGAGCTATAGCCATTTAAAAAGGACAAACATTGCAGATGCTGACGCAAAAAACAGTCAATGACATTGCCTACAAGATTATTGGTTGTGCAATTGAAGTACACAAACAGCTTGGCCCAGGATTGTTGGAGTCTGTTTACCATGAGTGCATGATTGAAGAAATTGGTTGTAGCGGGCTTCAAACGCAGTCACAAGTATGGATTCCACTTTATTATCGCGACAAACAATTGCAAGGAAAACTTGTCCTAGATTTATTAGTTGAAAACTGCGTCATTGTTGAGCTGAAAGCCGTTGATGGTGTATTACCCGTCCATAAAGCACAACTACTTTCCTACCTAAAACTCACCGGAAAGCCCAAAGGAATACTCATTAATTTCCACGTTGAAAATATTGTTCAGAATGCAGTACACCTCGTTTCTGAGGTATTCGCCATGCTACCACCCTCCTAAATTAACTTAGTGCCTCTTAGTGTACTTAGTGTCTTAGTGGTTAATTTTTACAACATGAATACCCAGAAAATCTCCGCCAGCAACGCCCCAAAACCAATGGGTCTTTACCCTCACGCGCGCCGCGTAGGCAACCTCCTTTTCCTGTCCGGCATTGGCCCGCGAAACCCCGCCGACGACTCCATTCCAGGACTAGAACTCGATAAGCATGGTCAATTCAAATCCTTCGATTTCGAAGCACAATGCAATAGCGTGTTTAAGAACGTGAAAACCGTGCTGGAAGCCAGCGGAGGACGTTGGGAAGACCTTGTCGATGTCACTTCTTTCCTGGTGGATATGAAACGCGACTTCCATACTTACAACCGCATTTATGCCGAGTATTTTAAGGATGCGCAACCTTGCAGGACGACCGTTGGTGTTACTTCATTGCCCAGCGCTATTGCCATTGAATTGAAGTGCATCGCAGTGTTACCGCCAGAATAAACTTGCCTTTCTAAAGCAGCTTTTAACCCTCCCAAAATGAAGCCCTATTTCCTTTGGATTTGCCTTGCACTTTCAGCATTCAATTGCTTTGCGCAAAAGGAAAATTATCCGGTGTATGGCACGGCAACACCACCTTTCGGGCTTTATCAAAGCAAAGATGATTACCTAAATCTTCGAGTTTCTGATACGGAAGTTTTGTTCAAACATGTGGCTGCAATGACTGGCGACGGTGTCAATGACTTTTTTAGAAAAAAAGAAAATGGCAAGATGGGTGAGAGGGTTTCGCCGAAGAATTATTTTGCGGCGAGCGATGGAAAAGCCTTCTACATTTCCTACAATGGCGAATGGTACAAAGCCCGAAAAATTGATAGCGAGTATTGCTTTTTGGCGCATCCTATGAAAATACCTGACGCGCTAAAAAGCAGGACGCATGTGTTGTATAGCTACAATAATGGCTTTAGAAACGACCCAATTAATATTACACAAATGGAGGAAAATGAAGCCCTTTTTAAAATGATGTTTTCGTTGAAGAAAGGGGAGTGGGAGGCGAAGAAAAAGATGAAGAAGTTACGGTAGTTTACAGAGGTAACCCATTGCCGAAGCCTTCTCCTAGTCAAGTTGAAAATTTTAAAAATAGCAAAGCCTAAATAGACTTCGCGTCTTGTGATTGGGTTTATTGAAAATCGTACTTGGCAAGCCAAAGATTCTTTCCGTTCTCGTCGCTACCCACAAATACTACACTACCATCGCTATTGATTATGGGATTAACGTTCTTGCGGATGTAATAATTTTCATCGCCTAGCACTTTGAAATCACCAAGGGTCATACTATTAGGGTCAAGCTTGGAAATACGAGGGAAATAGGCTGAATACCAAGTTTGGTTTCCATTATAAGCATCTACAAACGAAGCATAACCTTTAAAGCCCTTTACTTCCATAATTTCCCAGTAGAGCGACTTCCCATCTTTTGAAGGGATAAATGATTGATTAATCGGGAAGGCGGAACTCTTCTTGTCATTATTCATTTTCTCTACGCCGTATTGCGCTCTAAGCTGACCGCTTTTATCAAAATGCATGCAAACGATGTCCTCGTAAGTTTTCACGGAAGAAGATGATCCTGTCTTTTCGCGACCAGTTAGTTGCCCTGCAATTAAATACTCTCCGGCAGGTGTTATGGTGAAACTTTCGACGTAGAATTTCTTGCCTTTGTAAGGATCCGCGTGCCTATCCGCCTCGGTGGTTTTAAACTTTTCCTTGAACTCTGAAATGTTGGCAGTTGAGCCAAAATCAAAATTATTCCCGGTAAACTTCAGCAAATGAAAATGTTCCATCTTACCATCTGCATCCTTTGCCCAGCGGGCATCCAACTTGTTTTCACCATCCGTGAAACATGGATTTGAAATGGCTCCCGCATATTCAGAATAGACATCGTCATAGGCATCGTCTTTCTTGGAAGAAGTGGCACAGAAGAAAATGGAACCATCCTTTTCTTGTGCATTCAACACAAGCAGATTATTGGAAGGGCTCTTAAAAGTGCACTTATTCTTCATAGTACCATCACAAGCATATTTCAGGTAGGTATATTGAGAAATATCTGCGGAGCCACTGTGCGGTGCGAAGACTAAAACCACATCGCCATCCGCAACTTGATCTGCATAAACTAAACTTTGAGCACCAGTGATGTCAACAGGCTTTTCAGCGATATCGCCATCGGCTGTAGCATTGAGGATAAAGTAATCGGTCACGCGTTTGTTGTCTTTATCATCGGCACCTGCGAGTACAAAAAGTGCTTCATCAACCGGTGAATTAAATGCCGCATAACCACGATATTTTCCATTCTCACTTTTGGGTTTAAAGGTTTCGGAGCTTAATACTTTGTCAGTCACGTATCGTTGTGTTTTATAGTCCCAAGTCTGCGCAATGCTGCTTTTTGTGAAGCGCAATTTCATGCTCAAAATGTCAAAGGAAGTGCAGCCACCAACGAATGCTTCGATGGAATTTACCGTTCTGTCTGGCTTGTCTGCCGCGGTTTTCTTAGGCTCAGATGCTTGGTCACTTTTGAGGAATTTC
>JBDTKK010000348.1:0-4120 GCA_039935335.1 Chitinophagaceae bacterium | reverse complement strand
TGCTGCGCGGGATCGAACGCGAGGCCGGCATTCGCGCCGGCTCCATCGAGATCGCAGTACGTCCAGTTCGTGCCGTCGCGGGGCGCGCGCGTCGTGTAGCGGTACGTGGTCATCATGGCACCCCAATCGGTAGTAGGGGAGAGCTTTTGAAGTTGGCTTATCGCCATTTTGTTGTAGTTTTTATAAGGGTCCCGAAGGTCTTCCAGTTTGCGGGAAGCCGCGGCCAGCTTGGTTTCCAGGGCGACGACGTTGATTGCTCGCTTTGATGCCTTCACAGAATCACCTTCGCCCAAAAGGCCGAATATTCTCGCGATGTACTTAGGATATTCTTGGCGTACTTTGGTAGAGCGGGCATCTTTATTAAAGTAATAATCTCGGTTGGGCATACCTAAGCCTCCTTGATCCATACTGTAGGCCATTACGTTGCTATTCTTAGCATCTTGGCTCACGCCTTCGCTAAACAAAACGCTCACACCCATTGTATGCAATTGTGCCACATCGCCCATCATTTCGCTACGACTTTGCGATGCATAAATTTTCTGCAAAATCGGCTGTAAAGGTTTGCTGCCTTGGTTTTCAATGGTTGCAGAATCCATTCCTGTAGTCCAGAAATCAGCGATTTTTTGTTCCAGACCATTGCGCACCCCACGTTTCACCATGTCTTCGTTGATGGCCAATTTGCGCTTGTACAATTCTTCATTTACCAACTGCGCGATGCCCCAGGAACTTTCATCGCCCGGAATGGGGTTGTTTTTTATCCAGCCACCGTTTGCGAATTCAAAGAAATCTTGAGCAGGGTTCACTGTCGTGTCCATATCCGCAATCAGGATGTCGGTTTTCTTGGATCCGAGAAGGCCGCTATTGCCAGTTTCGCTATTGTGGCAAGCGGATAGCATAAGCACCGAAAGCGCAATCAGGAAATAGGGGCGCATGTTCATGTTGAAAATTTTGAGGGTGCAAATGTAATAGGAAATTAAAATTCAAAATTCAAAATGCAAAAGGTTTTTGGGGCGCACTATCAGCTCAGCCGAAACGGTCGCACGAATACATTAAAAGTCAAAAGATAAAACACGTTGAGGCGTACCCTAGCGGTCGCTCTCTTTATCCAGGACGCTATTTGGATATTTAGGCAGAGGCAAGGCCAGCCCCTATTGTTGGCGAATTTCTTGCGATAGTCTGAATCAATAGAGTAGCCAACTTTTTTCTAGGAAATTCTGGCCTGATTATTGAGGAAAGATGTGCAGGTTTTATGGGGAAAACCTGTGCTAAATGCTTTAGTATTCCTTAATCAAAACTTCATTTGGCTTCATAGCGTATTTTCTGAAACAATACCTTTGCGCCATTCTAAAAAATTTTACAAAAAAATGCTCACAAAAGAAACAATCGTTGATGCCGACGTTCAGGCTGCTGGCTGCGACGACCAAACACAACAAATGCTACAGCAAATTCAAACGGTGGCCATTATCGGTTCCGGCACAATGGGCAATGGTATTGCTCACGTTTTCGCTCAAAGCGGCTTTAAAGTACACATGATGGATATCCGTCAAGATGCCCTTGACCGCGCCATGAACACCATTGGTAAAAACATGGATCGCCAACTCGCAAAAGGTACCCTTAGCGAAGCACAAAAGGCAGAGGCTTTGGGTCGTATTACTACCTACACTGAAATGGCAGAGGCCGTGAAGAACGCTGATCTTGTAGTAGAAGCAGCAACTGAAAACATCGAACTGAAGACCAAAATCTTCCAACAATTGGATTCCCTTGCGCCAGCAAAATGTATCCTTGCTTCCAATACTTCATCCATTTCTCTTACCCGCATTGCCTCTTTTACTAAGCGCCCGTCCCAAGTAATTGGGATGCACTTCATGAATCCTGTGCCGGTGATGAAATTGGTAGAAGTAATTAATGGTTATGCTACCGATGTCAGGGTGACGGACGTGATAGTAAACATGTCTAAGTTTCTTGGTAAAGTGCCTTGCGTGGTGAATGACTATCCTGGTTTCATCTCCAACCGCATTCTTCTTCCAATGATTAACGAAGCTATTTTGGCTTTGCAGGAAGGCGTTGCCGGCGTTGCGGAGATTGATACCATTATGAAGCTTGGTATGGCGCACCCAATGGGGCCTTTGCAGCTTGCCGATTTTATTGGTTTGGATACTTGCTACAGCATTATGAATGTGCTGCACATGGGCTTTGGTAATCAGAAGTATGCGCCAGCTACTTTATTGGCCAATATGGTGCAAGCTGGCTATCTCGGCGTGAAAAGCGGCGAAGGGTTTTACAAATACACCGCCGGTTCTAAGGATTTGGTGGTGAGTGATAGATTTAATAAGCGATAAAAGTATCGTTGCATGTGTAGAGACATTGCACGTGTAGAGACGTTGCACGCAACGTCTCTACTTAGACGTCTCTACATAAACGACTTAACATAGTATTTTAAGAAATGCCGCTGCTCGAACGAGTTAGCGGTATTTTTGGTTTTGGTGGATTTTGGACTTTAGAACAAACGATGAACAGCGGAACATCGGACTGGAACGGGGGTTATCAATGGAATTTACTTCAAGCTTAGTGTGCCTCCGTGTTCTTAGTGTCTAAGTGATGAATTTTGAAAAAGCACGTTCAAAACAAAGTATTCCTCACCATCTCCGCCTGCACCTCCAGCACGTTACTATCCTTGTTTTTCTCCAAAATGCGATTGGAAACTGGATGTGCCTGCAAGATGTCGTCGGTATACGGTTTCATGACTTTTTGTAAATCAATTTCCGCAGAGTTTCTATCAAACCAAATATCCCAGTTTTTCTTTTCCAAAATGAGCGGCATACGCCTTTTGCTGTTGTGGATGGTGGCCATGAGTTCATTGGCTTCCGTTGTTAGGATGCTGCAAGTAGGTAGAATTGTATTCGTTGCCGGATTCAACCATTCGCTGTAAAGCCCGCCCAGCGCGAAAGGACGAGAGCCTGGGAAATAAATGAAATAAGGTTGCTTCGTCTTGCCCCGTTGTTGCCATTCAAAAAAGCCATCTACCCAAATCAGGCAGCGGGAATGACGCATACTTTCTAAAAAAGCCGGCTTTTCAAAAGCGGTTTCGCTAACGGCATTCAAGGTTTTTGCGGCAATAGTATAATCCTTTGCCCAAGAGGGTAACAGTCCCCATTGTGCCAGCGAGATTTGATGGTATTGAACTTGAGTGAGCACAGGCAGATTACCGTGGTCAAAGCCATTGAGGTGGAAATACGGCTCGTAGTTCGGAACTTCTACGTCCATTCCCAACCGCGTCAATTCTATTTTCAACTTCATGGAAACGGGGGTGGAGACGTGGTAGCACATGGGTTTTTGAATTCAAAATTAAAAAAATCAAAAGTCAAAAATGATATGGAATATTTTGGAAGAAAGGCAATTTTTTTTAAAAAACTAATTTGGACAAAACCCCCTTCCAAAAACACAAAGCCCGCTCTTCACAGAGCGGGCTTGTATCATTTTAGAAATCAGAAGCTAATTACTTAGCAGCTTCGTCTTCCGCTTTCTTCAACTTGTCTTTCAATGCAGCAAGAGCACCGAGGTCACCAAGTGTTGGTTTTTCAACCTTAGATTGAATGGTTTTCACCGTCTTAGAAGTTGCTTCCTGATCAGCTCTTACAGCCTTCTTAGTTGCTTCTTTTTCTTCGGCTACAGTTTGCTCCCAGATGCGGCTATGGCTTACCATGATGCGCTTATCTGTTCGGTCAAACTCAATGATGACAACTGGAATTGTTTCCTCAACAGCTACAGTACTTCCGTCTTCCTTGCGCATGTGGCGGGCTGGCATAAAGGCATCCAGACCATATTGCAATTGTACGTGAGCGCCTTTCTCGTCTTTACGAGTAACGGTACCTTCGTGCTGTGACCCAATAGGGAATACTGTTTCAAATGTATTCCAAGGATCGTCTTCAATTTGTTTGTGGCCAAGGCTAAGCTTGCGGTTATCCTTATCAATGCTAAGAATAACAACTTCAATCTCTTCACCAGTTTTAGTAAACTCGCTTGGGTGATTGAAACGCTTAATCCAGCTCAAGTCGGAGATGTGAATCATACCGCCGATGCCTTGAGTCAATTCTACAAACACACCATAAGGCGTGATGTT
>JBDTKK010000347.1:0-4514 GCA_039935335.1 Chitinophagaceae bacterium | reverse complement strand
TTTCCCACCTTTCTTGCCGGATTGTGCATTTTCAGTTACACCTTTTGCTTCCTCTGTTTCCGCAATTTGGCGGGTGGAAAGTTCGGCCAATGCTGTGAAAATCAATTCTGCCTCGCTCATGTGGTCTTTCAAATTTTGAGACTTCAATCCCTTTAGGTCTTTGTGCTTCTTTACCGTCAAGCCCGTCCACTCCTGATGAATAATATTAGTAAGTAAGGCAAATTCATCCGCTTTTTCTACGCCGCTTTCCTTCCAATAATCCGTGAGTTTGTTGCGCGTTTCCTGGCCTGTCATCCGCTGCTGAATCCACTTCTCACTTCTGCCAAGTTGATGCCAGTTTTCCCGAGCTCTATCCATACTCATTCCCGGGTCTTGAATTTCCTGCATACGCTCATAGCCCACTTTCGCCAGCCATTGTTTAAAGGGTTCAGCTTTGGGGGATGGGATGGATTGGATGATGCGAAGTAGAGTTTCTGTGTCGGCAACGTCTGTTTTGCGCATTTTGCCATCTTCGGCTTGCATTTTCAACCGTACGATTTTATCGTACACTTCACTCCCTTCTTTGGTCAACTTAAGTTTCAAATCGCTCCAGTATCGCTTGGGTAAGTTGCTTTCAGTTAGAATCTCCACCACATCAATCACCGAGAAAAACCAAGTTTCTGTTTTCTCGTCCCAATGCGTACGGACTTTCTTTGTTTCAAATAGTTTGATGGCTGTGGGCATGGGGAGGGTGGTTTGGTGGTTTTTCTAATGTAGGGTGTGCGACCTGCAACAAAAATAGCCAAATTTCTGATTAGAAGTTGAGGGGGTGAATGAGATATTTGATTATGTCCATTAAAGCTAAAATCGTGATCGCTGAGCTCTTAAAAGAAGTGGTTGAATAATCGTATTTCAATTCAATGATGCCGTTGCGTGCTCTTAAATGGTAGTCGAACTACGGCAAATCAAACGGGACGCTGGCTTTATAGGCTATAGTGAGTTATGTTTGTGATAGGGGAATTTGGGCTATTCGCGAGGGGACGAATTGTACTTGGTGGAGCGGGAACGTTCGCTCTCAAGTTCGTTCGTTTTTCTTTCGGAAATATGAAGTATAGATGTTAGTGGAGCTTGCTTGCGGGAGGGGAGTTTAACCTTAGTAATTCCCGACCTAAAAGCCAAGCTATAGTTTAAGCAAGTGTATGAACGGCCTTATTCCTCGATTTGGTTCATTATCCAATTTGTCCAACCTGTTATCGTTGAGGCTCGTCTGAAATAGATTACACCAGAATGAATGTTATAAAGTTGTTCACCGTTGCGGGGGTTTGCTGTTGGTATTATTCTTGCCGTTGCATGGTCTTCGACCTGCAATGAAATTAATAGCATCATCTTTTCGATACTAGCTGGAAGTATTTTCGATGAGTACTTATCCAGCAGTTTATATTTGCCTCCCATAGCAATTCATTTCACGGGTCATCTATCCATAGCATTCATTAAATAAGTTACACAACATATGAAATTTCCTTCGAAATCCAGTTTTCAATATTTTGATTCCAAAAATCATCTGCATTGATAAAATCAGTTTTTTCAAGTTCAATACTATCAATTCCATCGCAAAAGCCAACTTCGAAAGCATTTTTAACCAACTTCTCTACCTCTAATAAAGTAAACTTCTTTTCAGAATCCATATTGTGTTATTTAAAGATTTCCAATAGCATTTAATTCAGACATTTTTGTGTGTAAATCTGAAACGAACTGATAGTCAATAAATTTAACCCTAGTCCTTATCTCTTTAAAAGAAGAATAATTTAGCTTCTTTAAAAATTCTTCGTTTCTTGTTCGAGAGCTTACAATATAAAACTGAGAATAGAAATCCTGCAAATCATTAAATTTCAAAAGAGAATTTTGAATATCAGTGGAATGTTCAATCTCAAATACCGATGACATCAATTTCCTTTCATTAAACCAAATTACATCGATTGTTTTTGCTCGGTTCACTAATCCCTGATATGTGAATTCGAATATTTTATCTATAGTAGAAATTTCCTTTAGAGGTTTGTTAAGGAACAACTTATTTTTATCTTGGGCAGGGAGATAAGTAAGCATCCCTTTCATGTTTCCAATTTCCAAAAGAAGCCCCTGATAATAGGAATGATTGAATTCTAAGAAACCAGTTGAATTTACAGTACTCTTGTCGTCCGCAACAATTCCTTGCTTTTCAAACTTTCCTTTATACTTTAGAAGTGCGTATAAGCCAGGTCTAATTTTAAAAATATCCTTGTTTAATTGTACAATTCTCCTAATGCTTGCATATGGGGTTTTTGTATTCCAGTTGCATTCCTTTATTTTAAAAATCTCCTGATTTATATGCCCAAGAGTCGCGATTCCCCCAAGGTGTTCAATTGTCTTGATAACAGCTTCATGTTGAGTCATAATTTGAAAGCAATAATTGTAAATTTGGGTTGTAAATGAAATAGTACTGCACCGCCTCCAATAAACGACTCAATATAGTGAAAGGCGGCGATATTATTGGGTAGTAGGTGGACAATAGAGGCCATTATCTGCCTCTTGCCTCCAACCCATTTCAAAAAAGGAGCTACCAATTTATTATTTTTTGCCATTTTCAATGATTAAAGTTATTGAATCCTGTATTTTTCTACCCAGCTCAACCCCAATCCTCTCAATCACCCCAACCACTAAAGCATTTCCCATAAAAAAC
The DNA here is from genome assembly GCA_039935335.1 of Chitinophagaceae bacterium. Taxonomy (GTDB): domain Bacteria; phylum Bacteroidota; class Bacteroidia; order Chitinophagales; family Chitinophagaceae; genus UBA1952. Next base: position 1,819 of record JBDTKK010000347.1, on the reverse strand, counting down.
GCCCTTTTTGTATCTGAAACGCCTTCAAACTTTGTATGGTCGTCAGGGAACATATTCAATCGCTCTAATTCAATTGGTGATAGTCTTCTAAAACCTTTCGGTGTCTGGATAACATGTTTAAATCTTGAAGCAGATTTTCCCCCTTCGCCCGTAATAATCGTTCTTGATGGTTTGTCCAACGAATCTGGAAAAATCATTCCACCCTCACTATAGTTATATTCGAACCCATCCGCATTGATTCGCATTTCTTTTTTGGGACCTTTCAAGTATTTCCATTTATTCAATTCTTGATCATCAATATAAAAGTCCTCTGTTACTTCCCCATTTTGGATTAAATCCTTTAATACTGTAATTGCTCCATTGTAATTAGGCTGGGTTTTGATGGTAGTTACATTTCCATTAATCATCAACCCGGAGTTTTCAAACATTGAGCCGTTACAATCTTTATTGAAATTCTCTGAAATGTAAACAATATCACCCTTTAGTTTAAACTCTGTCGGGAATAATGTAAATTCAGGAAATACAGGGAATGAATTAGCTAACGTTGCTCCTTCTAAGACCCATTCGATTGGCGAAGCATTTTGGATATCTTGATGAATGTCAGTTCCATTTAAGTAAGCTAGAATAAAAATCCTTCTTCGTCTTTGTGGCATTCCATATTCAGCTGCATTTACTACTCGCCATTCGACAGCATATCCTAAATCGTCTAAACTTTTTAAAATTATTGCAAAATCCCGTCCACGTTGTCCTGATGGCGAAATTAAAAGTCGATCAACGTTTTCAAGAAAGATATATTTCGGTTTGTTTTCTTTTTCTGAAAGGATTTTATGGATTGACCACCACAAAACCCCCTTTTTGCCAATCAATCCTTTCGAATTCTTTAGCGTCGTTGCTACTGAATAATCCTGACAAGGAAAACCGCCAACTAATAAATCATGGTCTGGAATTTCAGAGATATCAACGGATGCAATGTCTTGGTTTGAATGCCCGCTTTTTCCGAAACGATTTTCGTAAACCTTCGAGGCATGTTGAACCTTTGTCGAAGGTTCCCATTGATTACTCCAAACCACTTCGTAATTTGTTTTCAGTTCCGATTTATAATTTGAAGACGCGGAATTTCCGTCCCAACCTTCAAGCCCCAAACGAAAGCCACCCACACCAGCAAAGAGTTCCACAACTTTTATTTTATTTTCCATTGCTAATCGTTTTTAGATACTTCACTTTTTCTTCCGCAACTTTTAGAATTTCTATGTCGGCATCTTCATCCAAAATTTTATAAGCAATCTGATCGCTTAAAAATTCCGATTGCAATTCCTTTTTATTAACATGAAAATATTCTGCGACTTGGCTTATAATTTGTTTAGTTGGCGGTCTTTTGTTGCGTTCAATTTTGGCGAGCAGCGAAGTATCAATTTCTAGATTTTCAGCAACAGTTTTTAAAGTCTGTCCTGTTTCTTCTCTCAAACCTCTCAAAAGTTCGCCAAATGAGGTATGTTTTTTTGTAGTCGCCATTTGGTCAATATTTGTCCAAAAATACAAAGATTTCTTGGAAATGGACAAATAAAGTCCAAAAGATTTCTAAAAAATTTCGGTTGTGGCTAGACGGCCGTTGTGCTTAGACCCAGTCTAAGCACCCACGGCCTGCAATCCCCAGATTGCGTTTTCCGTTGTACTTAGACCCCCGTCTAAGCGCCCTCGGCCTGCCATCCCCAGATTGCATTCCCCCTACAACACCGCCCCACTCTCATCCTCCGCCTTCTTATACGCTTTCACCTGCTCCAGCGCATCCGGTATCACATCACTCGTAATCACGATAAAT
>JBDTKK010000346.1:0-8552 GCA_039935335.1 Chitinophagaceae bacterium | reverse complement strand
GCTTAAAATCGGTAAAAGCCATCGGTTGGTTTATCGAAGAGTATGGCGTGGCGCAGATTTCCATGAATTTGACCAATATCAACGTCACACCATTGCATGTTGCTTTTGATGAAGTTTGTAAGAAGGCTGATGAGCGCGGCATCAGGGTTACGGGCAGCGAATTAGTAGGACTTGTTCCTTTAAAATGCCTCACCGATGCTGGCAAATATTTCCTTGAAAAGCAACAAAGAAGCTTTGGCGTATCCGAATCGGAATTAATTCGCATTGCAGTGCGCAGCATGGGCTTGGACGAATTAGCTCCTTTTGACCCGGCGAAGAAAATCATCGAATACCAGCTTCATTCTTTGGAAGATGAAGTCCTTCAAAATCTCACAATTAAAGGCTTTGCAGATGAAACTGCAAGTGAATCTCCTGCGCCAGGTGGTGGCTCTGTAGCGGCTCTGACAGGGGCTTTGGCTGCTTCCCTTGGCACAATGGTGGCCAATCTTTCTTCGCATAAAAGAGGCTGGGACGAGCGATGGAAATACTTCTCCGATTGGGCAGAAAAGGGTCAAAGATTTAAAGCGGAATTGCTGCATTTAATTGATGAAGACACAGCATCCTTCAATGCGATTATGAAGAGCTTTGAATTGCCCAAAGGAAATGATGCAGAAAAGAAGCAGCGCAGCGCAGCCATTCAAGCAGCTACGAAGTATGCTGCAGAAGTGCCTTTGCGCACGATGGAGTCAGCTTACGGCGTGTTTGATTTGCTTGAGGAAATGAGTAAAGAAGGCAATCCCAACAGCATTACGGATGTGGGTGTAGGCGTGCTTTGTGCGCGGACAGCGGTTCACGGAGCTTATCTCAATGTTCTTGTAAACGCAAGTGGATTGAAAGATGCAACGGCTAAAGAGGCAATTCTTAACGAAGCGAGAGCCTTACTCGCAAAGGCTTTGGAGCGGGAACAGGTATTGTTGCCGGTTATTGAATCTAAGGCTGCCGGCGTTTAAATACTTTTATTGCAACATCTTTTGCAAAGTCGACATTGTCTCGGTATGGTCTGCATCTATACCTTCCTTTTGAAAGGCAAGCACGCCATTTTTATCAAGTACAGAGATGAGATTGCTATGTGAGAAATTGCCTTCTGCATCCTTCTCATATTGCACGTTGAGCAAGACCGACAAGGTTCTCACCGTTTGTTCGCCGCCATGTAATAATATCCAATCCGGTGTCATTTCTTGCTCCTTTGTATAGGCTTCGAGGCGGGCAGGTGTATCTCTAGCTACATCAAAACTTACCAGTACAAAATTGACCTGATTTGCTTTTGCTCCAAGCTTATCATGGATAGCTTTCATATCGGCTGTAAGCCGAGGACAAGCATAGCCGCAATTGGAGAAAATCATCGCAATCAAGGTTGGTTTTCCCTGAAGCGACACGAGTTGCATTGGCGTGTTATGCTGCGTCGTAAACGTGTCTTTGATGTTGAAAATGCTTCCATCGGGTAAAGGTGCTTTGGCCGTTTCTTTCGCAACTTCAGCTTTTGCTTTGTCAGGATTGTTGGTGTTTCCAGTACATCCTTGAAGCAATATGGCCGCAAGAAATAAGATGGTTATCGATTTCATGATTGGTTATTTTAAGTCTTTTGCGCAGCGGAAGCCGAGGCTACTGATACAATAGCTTCCCTTTAAACTTCCTCTAAAACTAAACCGAAGAAATGCTGCATAATTCTTCCGATCTTTTACCGTCAAAGCCCCTGCGGCACAATACAATTTCGCTTCGTCTTGTGTGTTTGTTCTGGAATCTCCTGAACTGATAAAGCTATTGAAATTGAACGTCCATTCCCAGATTAAGCCGTGCATGTCATAGAGACCATATTCATTGCGATACGTGGACTTTACATTGGGCAAGTCACCCGTATTTGGCCGGTTATACCAGTCCAAAATATATTCTGTAAGCGACGCGTGTTTTTTGAGTTTATCGGGTTTGCCGTTACCGGCCATTTCCCATTCGGCGACTGTCGGAAGGCGTTTCCCTTTCCATTTGGCATAGGCTTGCGCAGCAAACCAGGACACATTTACTACGGGAGCATTGAACAACTTTTTTTCTTCTTTCCCAATGTTGAAATCGCCTTCCCATTGCGCTAAATAATTAGGGTCGGCAAAGAGCCTACTCACTTTGGATTTACTCCAAGATGGATTTGCTTTTATAAACTCTAGATACTCGCCATTGGTCACTGCCGTTTCATCCATTAGGAAGGCGGCGATGGGTATAGGCTTATCACTCTTTTTAATTAAAAACGGGTAATAATTTCCAGCCCTTACCACCACCATTTTCGTTTCCGGTAGTGCCGCATTTGTAGCTTTTCCAAAAGCAAACAGCGATACACAGAAAACAGTAAGAAAACTAACTAGGAATTTCATTTCTATTATTGAATAACTCCGTCAACCAACTTCTTGTGCTGATTGACGGAGCAATTTCTTGTTTATTTTTTCTTCAAGTTCATGAAGATGTTTGGATCATTTGCTCCCTCTACTTTTATATTGGCTATAGCACCTTTATTGAATGCACGGAAGATGGAGTGGTCAACGATATGGTAAGTGCCAGGTACTTCCATTTTCATTTCTACCATTGTGGCACCACCTGCGGGTATTAAAGTAGTTTGCACATCATGGTTTACCAATGACCCGCCTTCTACACGAGCAATATTGAATATCTCGCCTATCACGTGGAAGGAAGAAACCAAGTTTGGCCCGCCATTACCCACAAATAATCTCACAGTTTCGCCCACTTTAGCTTTTAGCGCATTCGGCCCTAACAAGGAACCTACACGGCCATTAAAAAGTACATAATCGGGCTTCTCATCGATGGCTTTATCCATGTCGAAATCCTGAAGACCTTTTGCTTCAAACTTTCCTTTGGTATAGAAATCGCCCTGCATAATGTAGTATTCATGATCCACTTTAGGCAATGGGTCGTGTTGAGGCTCTACGTAAATCATGCCGTACATCCCGTTTGCAATGTGCATGCCCACGGGGCCAGTTGCGCAATGGTAAATAAAGATGCCGGGGTTAAGCGCTCTAAACTGAAATCTTGCATCATAACCTGGAGCAACATTGGTTACGGTTGCTCCACCTCCTGGGCCAGTTACAGCATGAAGGTCAATGTTGTGCGGTAGTTTGTTTCCCGCTTGGTTTTTTAACGTAAAATCCACCAAATCCCCTTGACGTACCCGAATGAATTTGCCCGGAACAGTGCCGCCAAAAGTCCAGAAAGTATAGTCCGTACTATCGGCGATTTTCATCACTTTTTCTATCACTTCCAGCGTCACCATCACGTGCTTAGGAGAAGTGTAGGTAAGCGGTTTAGGAACGAGTGGTGGATCTGTGAGTTCTGCAGTTACAGTTCCCGTTGTTGTGGTATCAATGCCTAAACCATTGGAGCTGTTGCCATTGTTTGTTTTACAGGACATTTGTAAACAGGCAAATGCTGAGAACGTTAGTACTGTGAAGAGTGTTTTTTTCATCGTTTTTCTTTTGGTTAAAGTTGGTGTTTTGGGGTGTGAATTATATTAGTTGCTACGTTTGAAAATAAGAATATCTGGGTTGAAATTGATGGAAAGCCAAGCCCAGTTTTGAATACTGTTCATTGTTTGAGTTGGCAAAATGCTCTTCACGTATTTCATAGACTCGGAAGCAAACATTTGCGAATAGCCGCCCGTTACTTTAATGCCGCTTTTCAACTGATATTGAAGGCTCAAATCAAGCTCTTCGCCCAAAGTGGCATCAGCGGTATTTCCTGAATAATCCAATATTTTGTTGGGCGCTTGAAAATGATGGAAAGTTAAGTTGGTGCTGAAACTTGAAGTAGCCTTGTATGAAGCGCTTATGTAGCTGTCCCAAAGACCAACATTCTTGTGCGGACTGGATACGTAGAAATAGTCCATGGCTCCGTAAAACTTGTGGTGGGTACCATACAATGGATTGAAAACAGTATTGTTGGTAGAAGTGCTGCCCATATCCTGCCCGCTAAGGTAGTCACTTCCCAAGCCCATTGAAAACTTTTTATTGAAATAATAATTTCCATATAATGAGGCCATCCAAGCGGTCGTCTTTTGGGAAGCGATGGCTTTAAAATTAGTTTGCCCAGTTTGGCAATAGCTGCTTAGGTTAAAGTCAAATTTCTTTTGCTTAAAAAAAGCATTAAATCCATAAGTCTGAAGATGGGACATCTCCGAATCCACGCTACTTTGTTTGGCAATATTCATTACTAATGCAGAAAGGGACAATGCTTTTGTAGCTTGATAATGTAACCAAAGCATCTCCATTGATTTATAAGGCTGGCTTACAGCATCGTTGTAGAAATCATTGGTCACGCGCTCGAAGTTTTGGTTGTACGCAACAGCAAAATCTGTTCTGAATTTGCCTTTGTTGTAACGAAGCAGTGCAGCGTCATGCTTGCGCCCGGCATTGTTCCAATCGAGTTCGCCCAAGATGCGTTCATCGTCATAAGACAAAACCTGCCGACCGAGTTTCAAGTCGAGATGCGGCATCAATTGAAATTGTACCCAAGCTTGAAACAAACTCACCGAATTACCTGTGGCTTGCACCTGCGGCTCATTGCCCCAAGTATTGACCATTTGCAATTGCAGACCTACGGAAACCTTAGTGCCTTTGGCGTATTTCAAACCCAATCTACTTCGCTGCGCCACAAAGCCGGCTGCCGTTTGATTTTCCAGAATAGGTGTGAACAAGCCATTTCTGAATTCGGCTCTTGGCCGCAGTTGAATGGTGAAATCAAGCTTTTCCTCTTGAGTAGGAATGGTCTCTTGGGCTTTTGATGAATTGAACGCTCCGAAGACGAAACTGGATGCGAGCAATAAAGTAAAACCGATTCGAAACCGGGGTACTGTGTCCATGTGTTATTATTTTGCACAAAAGTAAAAGTGTTTAGAAGCCACTGTTATGATGATGCTTGGTGGGCTACCTGAGATTGCTCACAGTAGTTTATGACTAGGGTCAGTTTTACCGAAGGGGTGTTGTAGTAGTAATCCTACTGGATCTATGCTCTAGTAATTGCCCAATAGTCGTGCAGGTCGATTTGTTGCCTGAAGCTAAAAAATCATACCGAGAATGCTCCTAAAAGATTATCAGACAAGGTATTCTAAACAGAGAGCAGTTTCATCCGCTTCGCAAATTCCCGAACTTCTGCTTCCTGTGTATCCCAGCCGCACATCAAACGCACCTCGTTGATATCATCTTTCCAAACGTAGTAAGGAAATTGCGCCATCATTGGTTCATTCCAAGATGGAGGAATGGTAGCAAATACAGCATTGGCCTGTACAGGCTTAGTAATTTTCACACCCGGAATATTGCCAATTTGCGCTGCCAACAAAGTGGCCATCTGATTGGCATGAAGTGCCGTTTTTAGCCAGAGTTCGCCTTTTAAAACCGCTTCAAACTGCGCAGCAATAAATCTGGTTTTAGAATGCAATTGCATCACTTGCTTTTGCTGAAAGCGAATGGCTTTTGCTAGATTTTCATTGAATACAATTACGGCCTCGCCAAACATCATTCCCAACTTAGTACCACCTAACGAAAGGATATCAAGGCAACAATCTTTACTTAACTCTGAAAGGCTACAACCCAAGCTGGCGGCGGCATTGAAAAACCTTGAACCATCCATGTGGAGGTAGATTTCATGTTTCCGTGTAAAGGCAGAAATCGCCTCAATTTCTGCTGGAGAATATACCGTTCCATATTCTGTAGCCTGCGTAATGGACACAAGTCCAGGTTGCGCATAATGCACATCGCCTTTTCGAATCATTCTCTTCTCTAGTTCCGAACACTCCAACTTCCCATCAGCATTTGCTGGAACGGCGAAAAACCTACAACCGGTAAGCGTTTCAGGCGCAGAACTTTCATCATTATAAATGTGGGAAGTCTCGGTACAAAGCACAGATTGATGCGATTGAACACAGGCACTTATGGAAAGAACGTTAGCTCCTGTGCCATTATATACAAACAAGACATCGGCGAAGCCACCAAAAATGTCCTGCATCATAGCTGTTGTGCGTTTGGTGATTGCATCAGCGCCATAAGAGCGTGCATGGCCTTGGTTTGCATCCTGCAACGCAGCCATCACTTCGGGTAATACACCGGCGTAGTTGTCAGAAGCGAAAGATTTCATGGGAAAGGCAAAAGGTAAAAGTCAAAAGATTTTTTGGAAAATGACTAGGATACAATACCGCTGCTTTTCTTTTATAGTCTAGCGAAGTGCGTAAATCCAGCTTAAGGTACAGTTCCTCGGGCCATCTCCTAGTTTCATTGTGCCTTTGTGAGAGAAAACGCTACTTACTTATCGCTCCCAAAAGTATCTCCTTGATTAATATCGCCGGTTTGCCAACCTTTTTTGAACCAATACATGCGCTGTTCGGAAGTGCCGTGGGTAAAGGCATCTGGAACGACATACCCCTGAGCTTGTCGTTGTAACGCATCATCGCCAATGGCGGCAGCAGCAGTTAGTGCTTCGGCAATATCCTGTTCATTTATTTTTAAGCGGGTAGAATGTTTTGCCCAAACTCCAGCTAGGAAATCTGCTTGTAATTCCAGTTTTACGGAAAGCTTGTTGGCACCGACTTCGTTCGTTCGTTGTTGCAATTCATGCACTTTATCGGAAATGCCCAATAGGTTTTGGACATGATGGCCAACTTCATGGGCAATTACATAGGCTTTCGCAAAGTCGCCCGCAGCATGGAATCGCTGACTGAGTTCATCAAAGAAAGAAAGGTCGAGATAAACCTTTTGGTCTGCCGGGCAATAGAAGGGCCCTACTTGCGAAGAAGCACTCCCGCAGCCGCTTGCTACATGGTCATTAAAAAGAGCCAGTTTAGGCTTTTGGTAGTTACGCCCCATACCTTGGAAAATGTCTGTCCAAACATCTTCAGTTTCTTTCAAAATAATGCTCACAAAAAGGCGGCCTTCCTCATCCTGTTGGCTATTGGCTGGCTGGGAAGAGCTAGTAGCTTGGTTTCCGCCATTAATGTTGTTCAACACAGTGCTTGGGTTTTGACCCAGAAGTAAAGCAATAATGACAATAGCGATGGTACCAATGCCGCCTCCTACTAATACCCGCCTTCCTCCATTTGAACCTCTCTGGTCTTCAATATTGTCGCTTTCGCTACCGCCGCTTATATCCATGACACATCATTTTTAAAGAGGTTGAAAATACATACCTAAGAGGTAGCCAAAAAATATTTTTTAAGGAATTCGCTCAATCTTTTTTACGAATCATTTCCCATAAAACTACTCCTACGCTTACTGAAATATTCAAGGAATGCTTCGCACCAAATTGTGGTATTTCTATACAGGCATCTACTTCGGCAAGTGCAGCATCGCTCACTCCTTCCACTTCATTACCAAAAATGAAAGCAAGCTTGTCGTTTGTTTGAAATGAACTTTGGTTTAAGGGAACACTTCCAATGGTTTGTTCAATGGCTATTAACCTAAATCCCGCATCCCGAGCGGCTTTCAGCCCTTCATTGATGTGGCGGAAATGTTTCCAGATGATGCTTTCTTCCGCACCGAGCGCGGTTTTATGAATATCGCGGTGGGGAGGAGTTGGCGTGTACCCGCAGAGATAAATCCCAGAAATACCAAAAGCATCTGCCGTACGAAAAGCAGAACCAACATTGTGCATACTCCGCACATCATCCAGAATAATGAGAATATCGTGGGCCGGATTTTCTTTGGTTTCGGCTATAGATTTTCGATCTAAAGCGGCCATGGTTTTCTTCTCAAACATGCGGTTAGTTGGTCTTTCTTTTATTCTTTAATGCCCATTTTTAGCCATAACACTATCTGGTATTCTTGCCACGAATTTCTTGCCCAGCCAAGCGGCAAAATCGGGATTGGGAAATTTCGTCGGGTCGGTATTGAGGTCGGCAAAGAATAAAATGTTTCCGTGCTTTTGGGGAATGGGTGGCACGAAGATGGTGTCGTTGTTGCTATTCTTCACCAGCAAATATCGTTGCTTCAAAAAGGCATCATAGTCCTGCCCAGTATGGTTCGCGAGGTTTTTTATAGCCATGAAATAGTTGGACTTTCGGATAATGTGTTCGGTGGTGCTAATAAAAATAAATCCACTAATCAAAACCACCAACAAAGCTTTTGTGAGCGTAGATCTTTCGGGGTTTCTTTTTAAAAAGTCATGAATTTCACCAGATAGCTTTAGCGCGAATGGTATCCAAGCAAAGATGAAAATCATGAAAATTGCATCCAGCGTTCTATAGGGCGGTTGATGCCCCATTGACCAGAAACTTGGGAAACTGGCAGCTAATACAACAAAGGCAGGAAGTAGAAAAAGTACAAGTAGCGGCGGTAGTTTTCTGCGGAATTGAAAGTCCTTACGTACTATCAAGAATAGCGTAGTGAAAATGATAAGAAAGGGGTCAAAAAGAAGTTCTTTCCACCAAGAATAGCTCCAGGAAAGCCATGCAGGAATTGCCGTGTATAGATTTGGCGGCGCGATATTTCGTCGGACAAAGTTGCCCGGTGCAAGGATGGCTACAGCACTGG
>JBDTKK010000345.1:0-3123 GCA_039935335.1 Chitinophagaceae bacterium | reverse complement strand
AATCGCGGCTTCACTGGAGCAAGTTGAAGCCATACAAAATCTTTGTGTCAAGCGCTCAAAGCAGCTCGTAGTCTATATTTCCATGGGTTTCGGCAATCCTTATGGTGATGACTATAACGCCGATGTTGCCATTCATTGGGTGGAAAAATTGGCTACATTGGGCATCAAGACAATTGCAATGAGCGACACGGTGGGCATTGCGCAAGCAGAAACTATTGACTATATATTCAAACAGCTTATTCCTGCCTTTCCTTCTTTAGAAATCGGTGCGCATTTTCATGCCTCACCAAGCGATTGGAAAATGAAGTTGGAAACCTCCTATGGCGCGGGTTGCAGACGATTCGACAGTGCTTTAAAAGGGATAGGAGGTTGCCCCATGGCCGAAGATGAATTGGTAGGAAACATGGCCACAGAAAATTTGGTCAGTTGGTGTGATAGCCACAATATTCCACTTTCTTTAGACCGAGAAGCTTTTGAAAGCGCCATGCAGATTGCTAATAGGATTTTTCTTTAGGGAGCTATTTTTTACTTTTTAAATCAACCAGAATGTCTGTCCATAACGAGAACAAACGCGTGACTACGCATACCCTGCAATCCATGAAAAATAAGGGCGAGAAGATTTCTATGCTCACAGCCTACGACTTTTCCATGGCGCGGATTCTGGACGATGGCGGCATCGATGTGTTGCTTGTGGGCGACTCTGCGAGCAATGTTATGGCGGGTCACGAAACGACCTTGCCCATCACGCTAGATCAGATGATTTATCATGCGCAAAGTGTGGTTCGGGGTGCGCAACGTTGCCTCATCGTCGTGGATCTTCCCTTCGGTTCTTATCAGGGAAATAGTAAGGAGGCGTTGAACTCGGCCATTCGGATTATGAAGGAATCCGGTGCTCATGCTATCAAGCTTGAAGGAGGCGAAGAAGTGGTGGAATCCATCAAACGAATAATTAGCGCTGGAGTGCCTGTGATGGGGCATTTGGGTCTTACGCCGCAAAGTATTTACAAGTTTGGGACGTACGCAGTTCGGGCGAAAAAAGCGGATGAAGCAGAGCTACTAGTTCGCAATGCCGAACTGCTGCAAGAGGCCGGTTCTTTCGCCATCGTTTTAGAAAAAATTCCTGCTGCTTTGGGCACGAAAGTCGCGGAAACATTGAGTATTCCAGTGATTGGCATTGGCGCGGGTGGAGGTGTGGACGGACAGGTGCTGGTGATGCACGATATGCTTGGGCTGAACAAGGATTTTTCTCCTCGTTTTCTTCGTAGGTATGCTAGTCTTTATGAAGTAGTGCGCGATGCCACCGCCGCCTACATCCGCGACGTAAAGAGTCGTGATTTCCCGAACGAAGAGGAGCAGTATTGAGCTAAATAATTTTACCTAGTTGGCTTCAGCTACAAGTTCGCGGGCATTTGCCATTGCGGCTTGCCCGGGCACTTCGCCTCCAATCATTTTTGCGATGGCTTCCACATGATGTGCCCTGTCAAGCTCCCGTACTTTGGTCGTGATTCGGCCGCTTTCCAACGCGTCTTTATACACAAAGAAATGCTTGGATGCTCGGGCGGCAACCTGCGGCTGGTGCGTGATACAGATAACCTGATGGTATTTTGCCAACTCCATTAATAGGATAGCGACTTGCTTCGCGGCTTCACCAGAAATACCTGTATCGACTTCATCAAAAATCAAAGTTGGAAGGTCCATTGCCTTCGCGGTGAGCGATTTGATGCAAAGCATGATTCGGCTCATTTCACCACCACTTGCAGCTTTATGTAAGGGAAGAAATCGCCCACTTTTATTCGCGTCTAAGTCGAAACTAAGCACGTCTAATCCCTGTGTGGAAGGGCGAGTCGTAGCCTTTAGGTCAACGTCAAAACGTGCATTGGGCATCCCTACTAAAGCCAATAATTCCGTCACGTTTTTTGCGAATCCGGGTGCGGCTTTCTTTCTTTTTTCAGAAAGCGATTCGCCCATCTTTTTGACTAAAGTCAATTGCGTTGCCTTTGCTTTTTCAAGCTTAGAAATCTCTTCATCAAGATCTAAGCTTTGCTTCAATTCTTCTTGAAGATTCCGCTGAAAGTGAAGCAGGGATTGGGTATCGGGCAGGTTATGCTTTTTGAAAAGGCGGTAGCCTAAGTCCAGGCGTTCTTGCAATTGTTCCATCAAACCTTCATCCAAGACAATGGTTTGCTTAAGCGTAGTAATCTCCTCGCTGATGTCTTTTATCTCTTCCAAAGAAGAGGCAAGCCTTTCGCTCAATTCGACACTTTTGGGCAACCATTCGGCAATGCTTTGTAGTTGTTGCAAGAGTTTTTTAAGCTCATTTACCAAGGGTTGTTCTCCTTCTTGGAGTATGCCTTCTGCTTGAGAAAGTACAGTTCCAATCCGCTCCGCATGGCTCAAAGATTTTAGTTGCGTAGCCGCTTCTTCAATTTCATTTTCTTTAAAAGTAGCCTGCTCCAATTCGTCTAAAAGAAACTGTTTATAGTCTGATTCCTTTTGCCATTCCGATTGCTTTTTTAGCAATTCAGCGAGTGAATGTTCTAAGGTTCGAAACTCCCGAAAAGCTTGCTGGTATTGGCTTCGCTCTTTCATAGTTCCTGCGACTGCGTCCAATACATCGAGCTGGAATGAGTCGTCCGTCAGTCCGAGATGGTCAAATTGTTGATGGAGGTCAACGAGTAAGGAGGTGATGAGATTGAGCGTAGAAAGGTTTACCGGAGTATCATTGATAAAGGCGCGGCTTTTACCGCTCACAGCTATTTCCCGCCTGATGATGCAGGTATTCTCCACATCCAAATCTGCGGCTTTCAATGCCTCGGCCAAAGCAGTATGTTCCTCTGTTTTGAATAGAGCTTCAACGATGCATTTCTGATCTTTTTGAATCAATACGCTCGTGTCTGCACGTTCGCCTAATATCAAGGAAAGTGCACCAAGAATGATGCTTTTTCCCGCACCTGTTTCTCCGGTCACAACGTTTAGCCGCTCATCGGGGATGAGGCTTAAGTGGTCAATGATGGCGTAATTATCTATCGTTAGCTTTTGCAACATGGGTCGGGTAGGGAATGGCCGACAAATTTAGCGGTAACAAACAGATGGCTTGGAAAGCTTTAATTACCATGCTTTCCG
>JBDTKK010000344.1:0-2919 GCA_039935335.1 Chitinophagaceae bacterium | reverse complement strand
ATATTGCAACAATCGCGGCACTGGGGAAAAAACACTGTTTCCAATTATTCTAATCAGACGCTTTGCCCTATTACAATTGCAAGAGTTCTCCTTAAAAAAATTGCAATAGAATATTATCAACTCAACGGTTAGTTTCTAAATTTGGATATGGACTTACTTCGAATTGAAATATTAAATCCGAAAGCTTTACAGCTTATAAAAGACATGCAGGACTTGGGGCTTATTCGGTTAAGTGTCGAGCCAACTATAGCTTTCCAGAATTTAGTATCAATAACTGAATACGCTAAACAGCGAAAATCGTCAAGAACTGCGATATATCTTGCGATAAAGGAAGGAAGAATCATACCAACTCTAGTAGGTGAAACACAAGCGGTATTTATTGACAAGGTCCTTTACCCACCGGAAAAGTCGATGAGAAAAAAACGCCCCGCGACACTTTCCGCGCTTGCCCGCGAAAGTGCTGAAACTTATAGTCAAGCAAAAGTCGAATCAATAGTTCCAGCCGATTTACACCCAAAAGAAATTAAGGACAAGAATTCAGATGGTAAGCCGCTATCTCTATTCTAAGAAGCTCTCCCTCCCCCAAACCATTCCTCCCAAAAATCCTCTCATTCCCCGACCTTCGCCCTTCATGGCGCTTAGCAGACAAATCATCACCACCAGCATTGCTCAGGCATTTGGCGAGCTAAAGGCCAATCGGCTGCGCACCACGCTTTCGCTTTCGGGCATTGCCATTGGCATCTTCTGCATTGTGGCCGTCCTCACAGTGCTCAATAGCATGGAGAGCAAAATTCAGAATAATGTTTCCTCGCTCGGGTCCGATGTATTGTACATAGGACGCAAGCCCTGGATGCCCGAAAACGGTGAGTACAAATGGTGGGAATATTTGCAACGCCGCCCCATGTCGCTCACGGAATTGCGCCTCATTCAGCAGTCTGTTCCGGGTGTTGCTGTCGCCACGATTAGCTACGTCAAACCCAACCTTAAAATAAAATCTACTGACCAGGAATTGGATGGTGTGATGATGTATGCCGTCACGCCGGGCTTTGATAAAATCCAGAACGTAGAAATCCGCAATGGGCGCTACCTGAGCACACCGGAGCTGGAAACGGGCAGCAATAATGTGGTTATCGGCAATGATGTTTATGACGCACTCTTTGGCACGCGCGAGGCTGTGGGCGGGACTTTGCAGCTCTCGGGAAGGACATTCCACATAGCAGGCGTTTTTAAAAAAGAAGGACAGAACCAAGCAGGTTTCAACTTTGATAATGCCATCGTGATGTCTTACGCCACGGCGGCTTCTTTTTATGATACCCATGCCATTAATTGGAGCAACGACCCGGTTATCATGGTGAAGGCGAAGAAGAATGTTTCTCCTGATGAGCTCAAAGATGAAGTGACCGGCGTGCTGCGTCGCGAGCGGAAAGTGCGGCCCGGAGCTAAAGACGATTTCAGTATTAATCAGTTGTCGCAAGTCGCCGCCACACTCGACATGATGTTTGGCACTATCAATCTTATTGGCTCTGTGATTGGAGGATTTTCCTTGCTTGTTGGTGCGTTCGGCATTGCCAATATTATGTTCGTCACGGTGCGGGAGCGGACTAAAGTAATTGGGCTGAAAAAGGCCATAGGCGCGCGTCGTAGCGTTATCCTTACCGAGTTTTTGATAGAGGCAATTACGCTTTGTCTTATCGGCGGGGCGATAGGAATTTTCCTTGTTTTCTTGATGGGTTTAGGGCTTACTTATGGTGCCGATTTCCCGGTGCACATGACGATGAAGCATGTCATTACCGGCGTTGTCGTATCGGCGGTGGTGGGTATCGTTTCGGGTATTATTCCAGCTTTGAGTGCTTCGCGATTAGACCCTGTTGTTGCTATCCGCAGTACTTGATTTTTTCTTTCCTAATTTTCTATTCGACACGTATTTTACACAACTCTGCTTTTGCATTTAGCCCCCCATCCCGGCCTTCCCCCCAAAGGGGAAGGGGCGTTTGGGACAGTTCAGAATGTGGACATTTAGGTATCCATTTGGCATACGCAAGCTTTGCCGCTTTATCTTTAAACCATGAATGGAACTGTAGCCCGCGTACTCCTTCTTGATGATGAACGCATCACCAGAAAGCTCCGCCGCATGGCCTGGCAAATTTGGGAACATAATAGCGATGAAGCCGCTGTAACCCTTGTGGGCATTGCCTCTGGCGGTTTTGAGATTGCCCAACAATTGGCGCAGCATTTAAAGAAAATTGCCCCACTTTCCATCCATGTTGTGAAGCTGGAAATGGATAAAAAAAATCCCAACCAGCACCCTATTCTTTTGGATGCCGACATCACCGACAAATCCATAGTATTGATAGACGACGTGGCTAATTCCGGTAAAACCTTGCTGTATGCCTTGCACCCTATTTTGCTTACCGAGCCGGAGAAAGTGTTGATTGCCGTCTTGGTTAATAGAAAACATAAGGCATATCCTGTAACGCCAGACATCGTTGGACAAGAGGTAGCCACAACCCTTCAGGAGCATATCGAAGTGAGCTTCGAGAACGGAAAAATTCAAGCGTTTTTGGAATGATACTTCCCGCCTACCTCTCCTATCAATCTTCAATTTCTTTAAAAAAAAGTACTTCCAATGATTACCCTTGCTATCCACGGCGGCGCCGGAAATATTACCCCGGCCATAATGAATGCGGAACAAGAACAGCAATACACCGCCGGGCTCAATACTGCGCTGGACGCAGGATACAGCGTTTTGGAAAAAGGCGGAACTGCAGTAGATGCCGTGGCTGCTGCGATTGTCGCCATGGAAGACAATCCCCTTTTCAATGCTGGTCGAGGATCCGTTTTTACCAAGAAGGGCTTGCATGAAATGGATGCGGCTATTATGGATGGTAGCAACCTGATGGCGGGCGCTGTTGCCGGCGT
>JBDTKK010000343.1:0-9871 GCA_039935335.1 Chitinophagaceae bacterium | reverse complement strand
TTGGCGGCTATACCGACCATATTCATATCCTCTGCTTGCTTTCTAAGAAGATAGCACTAATGAAACTTATAGAAGAACTAAAATCGCATTCTTCTAAATGGATTAAAGCGAAAGGTGATAACTATTCCAACTTTTATTGGCAAGATGGTTACGGTGCATTTTCCCTAAACCCTTAAGAAGTTGATATGGTGATTGCATACATTGACAATCAGCATGAGCATCATAGTAAGAAAACCTTTCAGGATGAATACAGCGCTTTTTTAACAAAGTATAAGGTCGAATACAATGAACAGTATGTTTGGGATTAGATATGCCGCCTTTCAGGGCTTTGCCTCTCCATAGGGCTACACCCTATGTTGGTATATTACACCCTTTCAGGGCTGTGACACCCCATAGGGCTACACCCTATGTTGACATATTACACCCTTTCAGGGCTTTGCCTTGTGTCTATTAGCATCGAACCTGTGTCTATTACCAAAAACATTTTCCTTTTAGGCGCAACCATTTTCCCTTTAGGCCCAACCATTTTTCTAGCTGCGCAGAAGCCTGGAAATCGGTAAAAAACTCGCGCTGCAATTTTGGTACATAGGCCTCGTTGCGCCCTTATAATGGTGTCGCCTTCCCCAAACCTAAAACAGCCCCCTTTTTATAAAAAAAGGAGGCTGTCGAATAACAAAGCGAAGGTTAAAAAAGCAAGCCTACAGACAATGATGCCACACGATTGGCATACTTCATATTATTATTATCAGAGCCGGATTTGATATTGCTAAGACCATATCCATAATTGACGTTCAGGGTAAACTTGCTGATTTCAAGACCTGCGAGGAAGTTCAAGCCAGCGTCATAACGCTTCAAATCGCCGTTATAACCAGTGCTATTGTTTTTGTTGGAATAAGTGATACTACTTTCATTCGAGTAGGCAACCCCCAGGAACTTACCTTCTGAAGTCGTTTTGCCCCCAACACCCATCGCGATATAAGGTCCGGCACCTACAAAGAGTTTTACCTTGTTTACCAAAGGTATCTTAACCACAGCATTTAGCGGAAGTTCTAGATACAAAGGGCGTTGACTTACCTTAGTGTAGGTGGTGCTGCTTTCGTCACCAATGGTGAACTTAGAGCCTTTCATGCCGAGTTGCAGCCCTCCTTGAATGGAAAATACGGGCAGCAG
Source organism: Chitinophagaceae bacterium (assembly GCA_039935335.1). Taxonomy (GTDB): domain Bacteria; phylum Bacteroidota; class Bacteroidia; order Chitinophagales; family Chitinophagaceae; genus UBA1952. The sequence goes on along the minus strand of JBDTKK010000343.1, from coordinate 8,701 downwards.
TGGAACGTCGATGTACACGCCTACGTGATAAGCGGGAATGGCCTTCTTATCGTTAACTGTTCCTGCATTGTCCACCGTAAGGTTTGCGAGACTTGGGCCGGCTTTGATGCCGAATTTTACATGCTGGTTTTCCATCGCTTTGTCGTAGCGAGCACCGATTTTCTCTTGCGCGAAGGCACTGCCAGAACTGAGCAATAATAAAGCAATTGCAACTGTTAGGTTGTTTTTCATAAGAATGTGTTTTACTGAATGATGATCGCTTATGCGACAACGGGTAGCTAAATAAAACCGTTCCATGAATCAAAATGTTGCATGACTTAAATCATAACCCCTAGAAATTTTGAAAACAACTTATTATAATTAGAACGGCAGATTAATTTGTTTTAAGGGCAAGCTTGGTGGGTACATCTTGCGCCCAGCCTGCGTTTGGCTTCTGTAGTTGCAATATTTAAACTGCGCCTGAGCCCTACTTTAACTAATGGATATATTTCCCAACCCATTAAAAAGCATTAACAAATAAATACCAGCAAAGAAGGATTGCAGGTATATTTTCATTCTGTAGATAATATGGGTACGAGGACTATGGGCGTTGATTTCCAGAACTTCCCTAGAACGGTCTGAGGAAGCAGTATAATCCTGCCGACACCGGACGGCTAATGATGGACCTGGATAGAGGTCTCGTGAAAAAGGCTCAATCTCCGCCCCTATGGGCAAAAATTCTCCGCCGTAGCATAAATTGGCTGCAAAGTCACCGGATCGAACTGGTCTCCAAAATAGTAGGTTTCGCCCATTACCCGAGGAATGCAATTCGCAGCACTGTAAGCCAATAGCGCAATACACAAACTCTGATTAACATGGTCTCCATTCACGGTCGTGAATTGAAAATTTACGGCATACTTTCCGCTTTCCAAGAGGTAACCACTATTCTTCCCGTCCCAACCTTGGGTATAAAGGTCTATCGTTCTAAACACCACGTTACCACCTTTATCGGTAATGGTCATAGAAAGATTCGTGAGACCTGTGGAAGAAATCGGGCGGAAATAATCATTCCTGCCATCGCCATTAGGGGTAAAGGCATTGGGCAAAGCAAACTTGGCACCGCCTTGATTAAAAATATAGGCTTGGTTACCAAGAGAGCAAGCACCTCCGCCCGCAACATCTTTGTTGCAGGCAGAGAGCGTTACTAAACTAAGGAGGATTAATAAATATTTCATTAGGTAGCGCATTAGTTGAAAGTCAGGGAGCAAGGGTTAATTGAAGATGCCCACCCAACCCTTGGCGAACGATACGCATCAAAGTTGATAAACGAATATCGCTAGCATTATTCTCAATGCGTGAAATGTAGGATTTGGTCGTTCCACATTTTTCTGCAAGTTGCGTTTGGGTCATGTTTTGCTTTTCGCGCATTTCCTGAATAAGAACTCCCAGTTTAAAAGCCTCAAATTCTTGCTCAAAAATTTCTCTTGTTTCGATTCCACTTTTGCCATATCGGTCATCAAGATGCTCAAAGAAGGATGTTAGATTATTTTCTGTCTTTTTCATTGAAATATTCCCCAAAATCCTACAACCTAGCCTTCACCGCCGCTATATCAGCAAGCCGTTTTTCCGCAATCTTCATCGCTGCCGCTTGAGTATGGATATTTTCCGCTTCGGAAAGCGCAAATATTTCAAGAGTACGATCGTAGATTTTCTCCACGTTGCCTCGCACACGCTCGGCATTATAGGTTTCCAATTCCGCAGCTACATTGATAAGGCCGCCAGCATTAATCAAGAAGTCGGGCGCATAGAAAATGCCTTTGCTCACCAGCATCGGGCCGTGTACATCTTCATCTGCCAATTGGTTATTGGCAGCGCCGGCTACCACTTTGGCTTTTAGTTTGCCAATGCTCTCCGTATTTAGCGTAGCACCAAGGGCGCAGGGCGCGTAGATATCAATGTCCAGGTCAAAAAGATTCTTGCCGTCCACCACTTCTACACCGCGATTGGCTTCGACTGTTTGTTTGATTTTCCCTGCATCAATATCTGTGATGAAAACCTTCGCGCCTTCCTTCACCAAATGCCCGATAACGTATTGACCTACATGGCCACAACCTTGTACCAGCACGCGTTTTCCGGCAAGATTATCGCTGCCCCAAGCTTTTTTTGCAGAAGCTTTCATACCAATAAACACGCCGTACGCAGTAAAAGGAGAAGGATCGCCGGAGCCACCCATATATTCAGGAACGCCGGTTACGTGCTTCGTTTCCAGCGCAATGTATTCCATATCGCGGGCTGAAGTATTCACATCTTCGGCAGTGATGTATTTCCCGTTGAGGCTATTGACAAACTTGCCATAACGACGCCAAAGTGCTTCCGATTTTTGGGCAGGATTGGCAATGATTACGGCCTTTCCACCACCCAAATTGAGGCTGGAAATAGCAGCTTTGTAGGTCATGCCGCGCGATAGGCGAAGTGCATCTACAAGACCTTCTTCGTGGCTATTATAATTCCAAAGCCTAGTGCCGCCAAGGGCAGGACCAAGCGTGGTGTTGTGGATAGCAATAATGGCGTTGAGGCCGGAATGAGGGTCGTGGCAGAACACCACTTGCTCGTGGCCCATGCCCTGCATTTGCTCAAATACGGATTGGCTCATGAATGGGAGATTATTTGTTTAAAGTTTGCAAACCTAGGGGCAAAATAGGCGGAAAAAAAGTGACATCGGGCAGACCTTAAAATCTCTAGGTAAAGAGCCTTCTATAAAAAGGGATTGACCCTAAAAGTTGCCGAAAAGCAACAAACAATATTTTAGCGTCCGCCTCGACTATGGCCAGCTCTGGAACGCATCCTTCTCCGCCAAATTTCGGCAGTCTGACGGATGTAGCTAAGCACTTCGTATTCCTTCATACTATGCATCTGCTCATAACTCGGGCGGAAGGCTTGCATATAAGCAATAGCGCTGTCGCCCTTTAGACCAGTAACATTCGTAATGATTTTCAGGTTGAAATTGTAATCCACGTACTTCATTTCCTCCAGCCAACGATATTCCTTTTGGAAAGCAATCATCTGGCGGTTAGTCTTACTCATGGCCGAGAAAGGACTCTGAATAGCACGCCAGCCTGTCACTACAGGGTAATTGAGTTCTTTCTTGAAATAATCGCGATTACGCACACTATCGTGGTAGAAATCGTTGTATTTGCCGCGCACTTCTACATCGTCAAGCTGTTGATACCCTGGTGTCAACTGGATACTATAAAAAGGGACATTGCCTGCGCTAACTCTAAACCGCGCTACTTCATAGCCCATTTTCTTGAACTCCAAAAGCTGCCCTGCGGAGGCCATTATTTTGAAACTTCCCGTATTATCAGTGATAACAACTTCGTTGGAATGAATGTTGCTGACCGTCACATTCGCCAATGGGCCATTTGCGTCTTTCACAATTCCCGCGCGGATTTGAGCGAATAGGGCAGTGCCAGGAAGTAGCAGAAAAAACAGGAAAAGAAACAAGCGCATCAAGGGCTTAAAATTAGGAGCAATCGCGGCACTGAAATTTAAGACGCTTTAAAATAAGGTTAAATGCCCTGCCAGTATCTTTGGCCGCGTGTATAAAGTAGTTCGTCGCATCCTTTTTTTGCAAGCTCCGGAGGCTGTTCATTATCGTGCCATGCGTGCTTTGCAGTTTGCTTATAAGCTTGCTCCCCTCCGCGCCATTTTAAAACGTTTTTTTTCTGTAAAAGATACCCGTTTGGAGCGCAGCTTATGGGGCATAAGTTTTCCAAATCCAGTTGGACTCGGAGCCGGCTTTGATAAAGATGCCCGTTGGGTAAATGAGCTGGCTTGTCTTGGTTTTGGTTTTGTAGAAATAGGAACACTGACACCTAAGCCACAGCCTGGAAACCCCGCCCCGCGCTTGTTTCGCTTGCCTGCGGATAGCGCACTCATCAACCGGATGGGCTTTAATAATGGAGGTGCGGAAGCAGCGGCAGTTCGGTTGAAACGTCGCAAAGAGCGCATCATTATCGGCGGGAATATTGGTAAGAATAAGCTCACGCCGAACGAAGAAGCGACCAGTGATTATGTTGCTGCTTTCAAGGCTTTACATGATGTGGTAGATTACTTCGTGGTGAATGTTTCTTCGCCCAATACACCCGGCCTACGTGAGCTTCAGGAAAAGGAACCTTTGACGGCTTTGCTGCGCGACTTGAAAGTCCTGAACCTTAGCTACGAGCAATCAAAACCTCTTTTATTAAAAATCGCTCCGGACTTAAGCAATGAACAACTCGATGATATCATCAGCATTGTGCAGGAAGTAGGCTTGGACGGCATTGTGGCTACCAACACCACCATCGAGCGCAGTAATCTGCTGACCGAGGATAAAGAAGTTGCTGAAATGGGTGCAGGCGGATTGAGTGGAAAGCCTTTGCGGGAGCGGGCTACAGCCGTGGTGCGTTACATCCATGAACACAGCAAGGGCAGCATTCCCATCATTGCGGTTGGTGGTATTTTCACAGCAGAAGATGCCCTAGAAAAGTTGAATGCCGGTGCATCTTTGGTGCAGGTTTATACTGGGTTTATTTATGAAGGGCCTGGAATCGCGAAAGCTATTTGCGAAGGTCTGTTGACGCATCATGCAACAGAAGCCATGAGCACTGCCGCACCACAATTTGCTCCTCAAAATTCTTAAAAAAATCTGCAACTTTTTTAATAAAGAATGAATCCAGAACTCTTTACCGGCGCGGCTTTGTTGAGTTTAGTCACGCTTGCTTTTTTGGAAATAATTCTTGGCATAGACAATGTCATTTTCGTCTCTATCATCATGGGGCGGATGCCGAAAGAAAACAGGAAACGTGCCCGATTACTCTGGGTGGTTTTTGGCATTTTCACCAGAACAGCTTTGCTTTTTGCACTTGGCTGGTTACTCAAGCAAAAAGGCAAACCTTTATTCACTTTACCCATTCTTGATAAGCCATTCGATATTGCGTCGCTCATCATGATTGCCGGCGGGCTTTTCCTTCTAATAAAAACCGTTGGCGAGATTCACCACAAGCTAGAAGGTGACGAGGACGCGTACGAAGCCCCGGCTCGTCAGGGTTCTAAGGCTTTTAGTAAAGCAATGTTGCAAATTGTATTGGTGGATATGGTCTTCTCTTTTGATAGTGTGGTGACAGCCTCCGGCGTAGCTAAGCACCTCGAAATTATGATTACCGCTGTCATCATCGCGATGATTGTGATGTTCTTTTTCTCTGAAGCCATTTCCGATTTCATCCACAAACATCCAACGCTGAAAATGCTGGCACTTTCCTTTCTGGTAATGATTGGCATTGTACTCATCATCGAAGGCTGGGACGGTGAAAAAGCGGAAGGTCTGCACCTCAAAAATTATGTCTATTTCTCCATGGCATTTTCGTTTGCGGTAGAGCTTTTGAACATGCGCCTTAGGAAGAAAACTGCACCCATAAAACTCCGCGAACCCGAAGCTGAACCGGGTGAAGACACAGGACTTTAATTTTGAAAAAACTCTGAAAAGCCCGTTACAAGGCATTGACCATGACACAACGAATTCTGGTATTTCTTTTACTCGCAGCGAGCCTTTATTCCTGCAAGCAAAAGCCACCACCACCGCAGCAGGAATCCATTTATTTCTCTCAAAAAATAAAACCCTTTACCGATGCTATTACCAAGGATTCTACCAAAGGTGATGCTTGGTACAATCGAGGCATTATGCTACATCGATTGAAGATGGACTCACTGGCCTTGATAGATTTTTATCGTGCCGCAGCTATTGATACCAACAAAGCAGTTTACGCGTCCACTATTGGCGATTTATTGTTTGAGCATAAAGACGTGGATGCCTCTATTCAATGGCTGATGAAGGCTTTGCGCCACGACCCGGATGACGTGAAAGCACACCTCAAATTGGCGAAGATGATGCTCTTTTCCAAGGAATATAAAATTGCGATTGGCGAAGTAAATAAGGTGTTGCGCAAAGACCCGTACAATGCCGAAGGCTACTTCCTGAAAGGCATGGTCTATAAGGAAATGAAGGACACGGCGAAGGCGATTTCTTCTTTCCAAACCGTGATAAATGTTGCCCCCGATTATCGCGATGCCACCATTCAATTGGGTATGATTTATTGTGCAAAAGGCAGCAAACTTGGTCCAGAATATTTGATGAGCGCCTTTAGAATGGATACTTCCAACGTGTTGCCACTTTACGCCCGAGGCATGTATTTCCAACAACAAAAAGATTACGAACGTGCGAAAGAGGAGTACAAAAGTTGTGTGCTGCGCGACCCGCAGTATTCTGATGCCATCTTCGCCACAGGCTTCATTTTATTGCAACAAGATTCTTTTGAAAAGGCTCGTCGGCAGTTTGATCTTGTCACCAAGGTAGCACCCACAAATGCGGTGGCTTATTACAACCGTGGCTTGTGCAGCGAACTGATGAACGATAAAGTAGCAGCCGCCGCTGACTATAAGCAAGCACTTACTTTTGACCCAAATTATACGACCGCGAAGGAAGGATTGAAGAGGGTTGGGGGAAAGTAAAAATTAAAAAGGCAAAATGCAAAATGCAAAATGCAAAATGCAAAATGCAAAAAGCAAAATGCAAAAGGCAAAATGCAAAAGGTGAAGAGTGGATAGATAGCAGCAGGAAAGTAGATTTTTACCAAGGCGTAGCAAATGCGTAAATTTGGACAACAAATTGAACGGAAATGAAGCAGTTACTTAATATTAATGACATAAAGAAACTCTATCCCAATGAGTGGGTTTTGTTGGGTAACCCTGTGATGGATGCCTCTAAAATTGATGTTTTATCTGGAATTCCTCTTTTTCATAGTAAAGACAAAAGAGAAGTGTGCTACATAGGGCGGGACAAAACAACAGACTTTAAAAAAATAACTTTGGTTTATACCGGAAGTTTCAAACCTACAAGGAAGATTACTGGGATTTTCAATAGGATTAAAAAATGACCTACCAATTTAAACGAGAGCCGGACAGCGGACTCATTCTCGTGAATATTGAAATTGACAATAAATACGAACTGAAAATGATTTTGGATACTGGGGCAACGAATACAACAATTGATAGCAATGCGTTATACCTCTTCGGCTACGATTTAAAAGATAACATTGGTACTGTAGAAATTGAAACTGCGAATGGGATTATTGAGACTGAAGTCTTTGAGTTAGGTGCGTTTTCTTCTCTGGGTTTAATAAAGGAAGGTTTTCAAGTTCAAGTGTACGACTTTCTTGCTCATGGTGTTTTTTCCGACTACAGCGGCTTGCTGGGCTTAGATTTTTTAGAAGGTACCAACTTTTGTATAAATACAATGTTGAGTACAATTACAATAAACGACAATTGAGACCTTGTTAACCTTAATCTTGGTGCATTTACTGAATCAAGTTTATACCTAGATCTTCAACTCTTAATGCTCCTGCCCCGCAGAAAGCGGCGAATTAATCTCCAAATTTTCAAATCTTCAAATCAAGTATCAATGGCCATAATCTCTCCCAGCCTTCTTTCCGCAGATTTCCTGCACCTGGAGCGCGATATAAAAATGATAAACGATAGCGATGCAGGATGGCTGCATTGCGATGTGATGGATGGTCGCTTTGTGCCTAATATTTCCTTCGGCCTGCCCATCATTGCGGCAGCAAAAAAGGCTTCTACTTTGCCACTCGATGTGCATCTGATGATTGTAGAACCCGAGAAATATTTCGAAGCATTTGCCAAGGCCGGCGCCGACCATCTTATTGTCCATTACGAAGTGAGTAACCACCTCCACAGAAGCCTACAATCGATAAAAGCCTTGGGCATGAAGGCCGGCGTGGCCATCAATCCGCATACGCCAGTCCGTTTTCTTTCCGAAGTGATTATGGAAATCGACATTGTACTCATCATGAGTGTCAATCCTGGCTTCGGCGGACAATCATTCATCCCTCAATCCTTGAAAAAAATTGCGGAACTGCGACAGATGATTGAAGCAACCGGTGCAACCACTTTGATAGAAGTAGATGGTGGTGTCACGGTGGAAAATACGCCTAGCATTATTGCCGCCGGAGCAGATGCCCTTGTAGCTGGCAACACCGTCTTTTCCTCCAGCGACCCAAAAAATACGATACACAAATTGAGCAAGGCCGCGAAATAAACAAGCTTAATTCGCGTTTTCCTGCAAACAACTTTCTAAAAAAAGGCGCTTCTTCGCTTCCTCTTTCGTCCGCAATATGCGCCAACTGTTTCTTCTTTTTTTACTGTTTACTGCTAGTATAGCCCAAGCGCAGACTGCAATTGTTATGGGTACGGTGCGCCATGAAAATGGTAAACCGATAGAGCTTGCAACTGTCTCCCTTTCCTCCGAACCAACGGGTACTAATACCGATTCGCAAGGGCATTATCGCATCGAAGTGCCAGCAGGGAAAAGAATTACTTTGAACTTCTCTTTTGTCTCCGCAGAGCCGCAGAAGGTTTATCTGAAACTCAAGCCCAGTGAGGAACACAAGCTGGACGTGGTGCTGAAAGGACGCTCCAACAACATGCAGGAATTTGTAAAAAAAGGACAGAAAACGCCCAATGAAGCGGGCAGCGTTTACATCCTTGACCCAAAACATTTGAATGAAATTGCTGGGCCTGGAGAAGGGCTTACATCCGCTATAAAAAGTTTGGTCGGTTCTCGCAATGAACTCACTTCTCAATACACAGTGCGCGGTGGTAACTACGATGA
>JBDTKK010000342.1:0-4031 GCA_039935335.1 Chitinophagaceae bacterium | reverse complement strand
TTAAATCCTTTATAGGCAATGATAACCACAGGTTTAGTTATAGAATAGGTACAGCCATTTGAATCCGTTACCGTAAGCGTTACGGAGTAAGTTCCTTCTCCAGGAAATACCTGAATCGGGCTTTGTTGAGTAGAACTAGCAAACGTGCCAAATAGCCAGCTATAGCTTATAATTCCGGGAGTCGAAGAAGGAGTAAATTGAGCAGTATAGCATCCGATAACCTTATAATTGAAATCAAATTTTAGGGGGTTATTTTTGAAAGTATCAATAGGTTCAAGAATTTTTAAGTTGGAAATACTGAGTCCAGGATTCCCAGACTGCGCACCCATCGCATTATTGGATTGATTTACGTTGACCCCATTTTTCCCACCGTTCGAAGTGAAGGTTACTGCGCTAGGCATCAACGGCGTTGAAACCCAAAGTACACCGCCACTTCCTCCGCCACCCGGCCCCAAAATCAATGTTGAGAATGCAGCCGCACCAGTTACATCTGCTCCGTTCCCTCCATTTGTGAATACCTTAATGCCTCCTGTATAAGTAGGACAATCAACAATAACTGTTCCTGCTCCACCTCCACCACCCATCCCATCTGTGCAGGGGTATGTACCGATAGTAGTAGTACAAATGGCACCGTTCAATCCGTTTGCAACTATACTTCTATTAAAAGAAGAAATCTTCCCCGCTTGAATGAAAATTATACCTCCACCTGCACCGCCATCACTATTAGTTTGGTCATTGGAATGGCCTGCGCCGCCGCCGCCACCCATAAATATTTTGTTGGCAGCACCATTAATTGCGAGTCCAATTCCCCCAATTCCGCCGGTAATATTAGTCGTGGTACTTGGACAACCCGCATAATTACTACCTCCGATACCAGCCGCACCACCATTGCTACCGCCACCGCCGCCAGCATTATGCGCATTTCCTCCACCGCCGCCATTGGCCGCAGCGCCTCGAGCATAAGATTTTGAAATACTAAGATTTACAATGCCTTCTCCTTTTTGAGCACTACTATCAATATTCGGAGGGTTATAAAAATCAGGGTAGTTACAAATTGTATTATTGCTATGGGTTGCTGTGTACCCTAGTCCAGCTCTAAATCCTTTGCCGCTCACATCAATACTATCGGACAGTGTCAATGTACCAGAAACATTTATTGCAAAAACCCCTCCTTTTTCGCCGTTCCATAGCATACAAGTATGATTATTACTAATGGTATAATTCTTATAAAACGGAATTCGCACAAACTGAACTTTACCTTGCGGAATATCATAATTTCGTTGAAGTTTGTACAGGAGTGAAATAGTATTTCCAGTTACAGATTTAATAACATTCTTCTCATAATTACCTGCTCCATTATAATTAGATACAGTACCAAAGGCAGCAGTATTCGATGAATCAATACTCGCACCTTTCATTTGAATCATTAGGACTGTGTCGCCGGCAGCGAAACCTTGCGCAGAATCAACGACATAGGAATTACCACAAGGGCCGCCAGACTTGATCGCTGCATAATTATTGATAATGGAGGTCGGCTTGGGCTTAATTACCAATTTACACAACGAATCAATTTCTTGAGAATTCAGACTTCTGTTGTAAATCCTCACTTCGTCCATTAATCCATTAAACCAGGCGGGGTCTAAACTATGCCAAACTCCAAATTTCAAGCCCGCACCGCTACAAGAGTCGATTGTTCCAGGAATAGGAACACCAGACACGACTTGCGTTACAACCAAGATTCCATTTAAATAAACTTTTTTTACTCCCGAATCAAAAGAGACAACCGCGCAATACCATTTTCCAGTGTCAATTGCAGTTCCAGTCGCCGCGTAATTATTGCCTGCAAGAGTTGGAGCCTGACAAACTGTTTCATGAGCGGTAGCAAATACTAATCCAGTAGGAACGGACTGGGAAGGAATTGGGTCGTTAATTCCGATATTGTAACTAAAATCAAAGTATGTATTAATATCTGATTTTGCAATGAGATACTGCCTTGTCGGAATGTTGGTCTTAAATCGGAATGTCGCCGTCAAATTATGACCTGGAGTTATTGACGCGGCAGGCGGAATACTAACCCAACTATCAATTCCATTAAAACTCGCCGCATTATTCGGATTCCCCCATTGGTCAGTACCAAAAGTAACCCCGCCCATTCCAGTACCATTATTCCCATTTCCACTGGCATCATTGAAAGTACCATTGAATGGATAATAGGCTACCAAGCCGTTAGAAAGATTCACTTGGGCGTTCAAGTAAAAAGGCATGCTTGCTACCAAGCAAAAGAGAAAAAGTCGACGCATACTATATAAGACGGGTCGCAAAGCTAAATGGTTGGGTCGAATTCTTAACTTTTTTTTGCTAACATTTTCAGATAGTCTTAAAAATATCTTACCAATTCCAAATTCACCAATTTAAGTTCATTTCCTTACCTTTGCAGACTTTTTTTAAAGAAAAATTCAATTACCAAAAACTAATGGCAGACCTCCGCTATCAGCGCAACTTCGGCATCGCGGCCCATATTGACGCTGGCAAAACAACAACAACAGAGCGCATCCTGCGCTACACCGGCATGATTCACCGTATTGGCGAAGTACACGACGGTGCCGCTACTACCGACTGGATGGAGCAAGAAAAGGAACGTGGTATCACGATTACTTCTGCCGCAGTAAGCTGCAAATGGCATTTTCCTACTAATAAGGGAACCGCCGACAGCAACACTAAGGAATATTATTTCAACATCATCGACACTCCTGGTCACGTGGACTTCACGGTAGAAGTGGAGCGCTCTATGCGTGTATTAGATGGTCTTATCGCTTTGTTTTCAGCCGTTGACGGTGTTGAGCCACAATCTGAAACTGTTTGGCGTCAAGCTAACCGCTATAAGGTTCCCCGCATCGGTTTTGTCAACAAGATGGATCGCGTTGGTGCCGACTTTCTAATGGTCGTAAAGCAGGTAAAAGAAATGCTCGGCGCAAAGGCCGTTCCACTTCAATTGCCTATCGGTGCTGAAGATGATTTTGTCGGTGTCGTGGACCTTATCCGCATGAAAGGAATCATCTGGCACATGGAAACTGAAGGCATGACTTTCGACGAAATCGAAGTGCCTGAAGACATGGTGGAAGAAGCAAACCACTGGCGTCAAAACCTCATTGAAGCAGTAGCTGATTATGATGAGGCTCTTCTCGAAAAGTTCTTCGATGATCCAAACTCTATCACAGAAGATGAGGTTCACGAAGCCATCCGCAAAGCTTGTATAGACCTCAGCATCGTACCGATGATGTGCGGTTCTTCTTTCAAGAATAAAGGCGTACAAACCGCGCTGGACGCAGTCTGCCGCTATTTACCTTCTCCAATGGATATCGCAGATACCGTTGGCACAGACCCTGATACAGGCGAAGAAATTTCCCGCAAACCAAACGCAAAAGAACCATTTGCCGCGCTTGCTTTTAAAATCATGACCGACCCATTCGTAGGTCGTCTCGCGTTCTTCCGGGTATATTCTGGTCACCTCGATGCCGGTAGCTATGTGCTAAATGTGCGCAGCGGCAAGCACGAGCGTATCTCCCGTATCATGAAGATGTTTGCCAACAAACAAAACCCAATCGACTTCATCGAAGCCGGTGATATCGGTGCTGCAGTTGGTTTTAAAGACATCAAAACTGGTGATTCTCTTTGCGACGAAAAGCACCCGATTGCTTTGGAAAACATGTTCATTCCAGAGCCGGTAATCGCCATCGCTATTGAGCCAAAAACGCAAGAAGGTGTTGAGAAAATGGGTATGGCAATTGCCAAACTCGTGGAAGAAGATCCTACCCTTCGTGTAAATACAGACGAAGAAACTGGTCAGACTATCCTTCGCGGAATGGGCGAATTGCACCTCGAAATCATCGTTGATCGTATGCGTCGCGAATTCAAGGTAGAAATCAACCAAGGTGCGCCACAAGTGGCTTACAAAGAGGCTTTCACTGCAATGGTGGAGCATCGCGAGGTCTTCAAAAAGCAAACAGGAGGTCGTGGTAAATTTGCAGATA
>JBDTKK010000341.1:0-9977 GCA_039935335.1 Chitinophagaceae bacterium | reverse complement strand
GAAATTCGGACGATAGCCATGGAAGCCAATTCCTCGGGCGTAAAAACCGGCTTAGGCGGTGTCACGACTTTCTTTCCGCCTGTGGCTATTTCTTCATTACCAAATTTGAAATCATCAGGAAGGGATCCAGGACCAATGTATTGCTTCATTTTTTCAAAAATTGAAGCAGTAGCAATGAACGCCAACACGTGACCTTGCGTTTCCCGAGGAAGGTACTTTTTGATATCCCAAAAGCTATGACTTCCTGTTTTTTGAATCGCCCGCATCACCGGCACGGGACCACTATTATAGGCCGCTACTACAAGCAACCAATCATTTAATTGGCCGTGAAGCCAACTTAAATATTTCGCTGCAGCAGTGCTGGATTTGAACCAATCTGTACGGTCATCGCGTTTGCCATTTACTGTGAGTCCCATCATCCTAGCAGTGCTTTCCATAAGTTGCCAAGGGCCAAGTGCGCCAACAGGAGAAATAGCTTGATTATTAAGTGCAGATTCAATAACCGCCAAATACTTTAATTGAGCGGGAACATCATGCCGCTTCAAAACATTCTCGATGAGCGAAAATTTCTTTGTACCTCGGTTTTGAGCAGCAGCTAATGTTCTATTATGCGCACCAAGATATTGGCGAACGAAATCGTTTACGTACTCCGTCTTTTCGCCAAAGTATTCTTTTTGTCCTGCCAAAGGCACGCCCGTGAAGGGTACTTTAGTAGGTAAAATTCCAGCAATGAGTTTGCTTTTCGAAACTGCGGTATCAGTCTTAATGACGTGAGAAGGTGCTTTTAATTCCACCACCCGCCGCTGAGCATGTACCCCGAAACCGCCTAGCAAGCTTGCGGCAATAAAAAAACCTTTCAATTGCATGTAGTCGTCGTCGTTTTTTTAGGCGGTGAAGGGCATGCAACGCCTAGTTTAAGACGTTGAGAAGAACTAACATTAAAACCAAAGCCAGCGCAATGGAATCGGAAAACTACCTAGGTAGTAGGGGTATTGGTAGGGTTGGCTGTATTAGCCGGGTTGGTAGGCTTATCAGATAGGCCACTTTCAATTTCCTTTTTCACACCATCTTTCGCGTCGTTGAATTCGCGGATGCCTTTGCCCAGCCCTCGCGCCAATTCCGGAATCTTACGACCGCCAAAAAAGATGACTACCGCCAGCAGCAACCAAATCATTTGGTCGCCACCAGGAAGGTGGATGAGCATTTGCGGAGTGATATGAAGCAATACCATAACAGTAATTTTATTAAAAGGAAGAAGGTCAAAGATAGGGGAATCGAGACGGGCTTGCGCAATTCCCGCACGATATTTACACATTTTAACACCGCAAGAACCACTCTATTCACCGCAAAATCAAGGACATGTAGTGTTATAAGTGCTTGATGCTACTATTGCTTGTATAGTTCCGCCAACGCTCAAGGGCTTGCGCAAAATCTTCTGGAAGCTCTGAGTTAAAAAGCACCTTTTCCCCCGTTTTGGGATGCACAAACCCCAACTCTTTGGCATGAAGGCTCTGGCGAGGAATGATGGCAAACGTGTTTTCCACAAACTGCTTGTATTTACTAAAAACAGTGCCTTTTACTATTCTATCGCCACCATAAGTGGTATCTCCAAACAGCGGATGCCCGATACTCTGCATGTGCACCCGTATCTGGTGTGTACGCCCAGTTTCCAATTGCAATTCCAACAAAGTGACGTAGCCAAATCGCTCCAAGACTTTATAGTGCGTGATGGCCTCTTTGCCACGCTCGCCATCGGGATAGGCGGCAAACTTTTTGCGAAATCTTTCATTCCGACCAACATGCGCAATCACCGTGCCCTCATCCTGCTCCACATCGCCCCAAACCAAGGCCACGTACCGCCGATGAACAGTATGCTTCTTGAATTGTGCGGCCAATTTTTGCATGGCTTCATCTGTTTTTGCAATCACCAAAAGCCCTGTCGTGTCTTTATCTATTCGATGGACAAGGCCAACTCTAGGCAGTTGGTCCAACTCGTCTTTTTTCTGGAGATACCAGGCAAGTCCGTTGATTAAGGTGCCGGAATAATTGCCACTTCCCGGATGTACAACCATTCCCGCAGGTTTGTTCAAAATCAAAAGAACCTCGTCTTCATAAAGAATGTTTAGCGGCATTTCTTCAGGAATAATCTCCGAGAAATCAGGAGGGCGATTATCAAAAACCGCTATCACATCTCCAGGGCGGATTTTATAGTTGGCCTTTATCGGCTTATCGTTTACCAGAATGTAGCCTTCATCAATGCCCTGTTGAATTTTGTTTCGGGTCGCGCCCTCCATGCGGTTCATAATGAACTTGTCAATCCTCAAAGGTTCTTGGCGCTTATCAACGACGATGCGAAGGCTTTCTCTTTTCGCAACATCTTCTTCATTTTCCGGTTCAGCATCCTGTTCCAAACCATCATCCAATTCGTCCAATTCCTGCTCAGTCATGCCGCAAAATTAGCAGGCATTTGTACGGTAACATCGATACGCCAAATAATTTCCTGTTACCTTTGCACCTGTGGCGTGCTTTTAGTGTGGAACACTTCAAAGTACCCGATAATCAGATTTTTTAAAGTTTTCATGCGCAGCGGTAAAGACCTCATTTTAGCCACCAAAGAATTTGCTCATGAACAGCGCGGAAGAAGTTGGTGGTACACCTTAAGCACCTATATCTTATTGGTAGCAGCCATTGCAGGCACCTTTTTACCTTGGCTTGCAGTTAGGATTTTTTGTAGTGTAGCCACGGCCGCCTTGCTCTCCCGATTTTTCATCATCTTCCACGATTTCCAACATCATACCATCTTGAATCGCTCCAAAATGGCCGATGTTTTGTTTACCATTTTTGGGTTTTACATGATTACGCCGCCTTCCATTTGGAAGCGCTCGCACGACCATCATCACAATAATAATTCCAAGCTTTGGAGCGCCAGTATTGGCTCTTATCCGGTGATGACCCGCGCCAAATTCCTTGCGGCTTCACCAAAGGAAAAGTTTGGGTATCTCGCCACTCGGTCTCCCTATATCATGGTGCTTTCGTATTTCACGATGTTCCTTTATGGCATGTGCCTTCAGTCTTTTTTGTCTTCGCCCAAGCGGCATCTGGACTCACTTTTCACCCTGATTATCCACGTGGCTATTGCCGTGTTTTTGTTTGTAGAATTCGGTTGGCTCACTTGGTTTCTGACCTTCTTTTTGCCTTTCCTTTTGTCGCACATGCTGGGTGCGTATTTGTTTTATGCACAGCACAATTTCCCGGGTGTTTCTTTTCAAGACAATAAGAATTGGACGTACGCTCACGCAGCTTTACAATCCAGCAGCTATATGCGGATGAACCCCTTGATGCAGTGGATTACCGCCAATATCGGCTTCCATCATGTACATCATCTCAATGCCAAAATTCCTTTTTATCGGCTTCAAGAGGCCATGAAAGCCTTGCCAGAACTGCAACACCCCAAAATAACCAGCTTTAAATTGCATGATATGGTTTCGTGTTTGCGCCTAAAAGTGTGGGACGCTGAAAACCGCGAAATGATTGGTTTTCGGGAAATGCGGAAGATGCCCGCTTTGCAGCAAGCTTGATTTTTTAAGGCTTCCTAATTGCGTCACTTTGGTTCTATTCTAAGCTTTTTTTGGGCGTGCCCCTTTTGGCTGCTTCAATTGACTTCCTAAGTTCTAAGGTTATCCCTGCGCAGCTCTCGGCTGCAAGCCCCTACAATCGTTTCGCTAAATGGAAGGTTCTTCTAAAGGGGCTTTCCGCCTCCATCGTTCACGCCGGCGTTGATGTCGATTGAAATGTTGTCTGCGAGCAACCTTCCATCAAGTCCGCACAAACCATCTAAATTAATCTTACCCCTTCCCCGCCGTCTCCAGTGCCGTCAAGCGCATATTAATTGAATCCAGATTCCGGAAATGGATATAAGCTTTGCGGTATTTATTGGCATCAAAAGCTGGAGAACCCATGAAAACCTCTTTGGACTTCGTGATGCTTTTGGAGATACCACTTTGGGCGGTAACAATCGTATCGTCCGCGATGTGTAGATGCCCCACAATACCGACTTGCCCGCTGAACATACACCGCTTCCCGATTTTGGTAGAACCCGCCACCACATTGGCCGCAGCTAGGTAGGAGCGCTCCCCGATTTCCACATTATGAGCAATATGAACAAGATTGTCAAACTTCACGCCTTTTCGCAAAATGGTGGAACCCAAAGTGGCTCTGTCGATGGCACAATTCGCGCCAATTTCTACATCGTCTTCAATAATCACATTGCCTATTTGGGGCACCTTGGTATTGCCCTCATTTTGAGGAGCAAAGCGGAAACCGTCTGAACCGATAACCGTGCCAGAATGCAGGATACAATCCTTGCCAACTACCGTATCTGAATACAATTTCACCCCTGCATAAAGCGTGGTATTATCACCGACAGATACATTGTCACCGACATACACTTGTGGGTATATTTTAACATTGTTGCCAATCTTCGCCCCATCAGAAATCACGGCAAACTCACCAATATAAACATCCTTGCCCACGCTGGATTTTTCCGAAATGAAGGCTATTTTGGAGATGCCAATTTTATTTAGTTTGAGTTGGTTGTACATCTCCAGCAACTTGACAAACGCCAATTCGGCACTTTCTACGCGAATGAGTGTTGCAGCAATTGGTGCAGTCGGCTGAAAGTCTTTATTGACAATGACCAGAGATGCATTGGTGTCATAGATATAATGGGTGTACGCAGGGTTGGACAGGAAAGAAATAGAGCCGGGAATGCCTTCTTCAATTTTGGAAAGCGAAGTGATTTTAGCAGTACTATCGCCTTCAATCGTGCCATTGAGCAATCCAGCTATCTGCGCTGTCGTAAATTCCATGTTTGTGTATTTGTGTGTAAAGATGGCGAAGGTAATTCGGGTGGGTGCGATTTGAAGATTTGGAGATTTGAAGATTAACCACTAAGACACTAAGCACACTAAGGAACACTAAGGTGAGATTTGGCAAAATCTACCGCCAAGTAAATCACCCAAAACTTTTTGCATTTTGCATTTTTAATTTTTAATTTCCCTAACCGTCCCAACACTTTTTGCATTTTTAATTTTGCATTTTTAATTTTTAATTTCCCCTAACCGTCCCAACACTTTTTACCTTTTTTCTTTTACCTTTTCCCTTTTACTTCGCAGTCCATGATTAAGAATATAATAGCTGCAATTACCCTCTGTCTATTCCTCGGTCAAACGGCTTCATTTGCGCAAGATGCAAAGGCAAAAGGTATCCTTGAAAGTGCCAGTAAAAAGATGAGTAGCCTCAAGACTTTGAAAGCCAATTTCACTTTGAAACTGCTTGGGAAAACGGGGAATGTCCGCGAGACACAAAAAGGGACGATGATGATGAAAGGCAATAAATACCGTATCAGTCTTGCCAAGCAGGAAATCATCTGCGATGGTAAGACTGTCTGGACACTGATGAAGGATGCGAAAGAAGTGCAGGTAAGCAACTACAATCCAGAAGAACAAAGTATTTCGCCGACAAAGCTGTTCACCAATTTCTACGATAAAGAGTACAACTATCATTATGTTGGTTCTAAAAAGATAGCGGGGAAACCTTGCGATGTAATTGAAATGACGCCAAAAAGCTCGTCAAAGCAATTCAGCAAAGTGGAGTTGGCTTTTGATAAAAACAGCACCATTGCCGGAGGCACAATTTCAGAAAAGAATGGCAATCAATATGCCTACGAAGTGAGTGGGTTCAGCACCAATCCTCCCATCGCTGAAAGTCAATTTGCTTACGACGCCAAAGCCCATCCCGGCGTAGAGTTGGTGGATTTACGATAAAGAATTTCGTTTGAGAAAGGTCCGAAATAATAGCGATTCCTCTACACAAAAAAACAACACGCTTTTGCCGAGCCCTATCCTCTAAAAATGTACAAAATTTCGGCGCTCCTTTTTCTGATATTTTATTCCCTTTCACCGCTAAATGCTCAAGCCCTAAAACCCGGTTTTAATAAGGCGGAATACCTTGAATTGTTGAAAGTAAATGCAAAGTGTACTTACCTAGTTCCCTTTAAGAGTATTCCTAACCCCGAGAAATTTCGGCTTTGCTATCGCAGTCCTATCGTTGCGTTAGACAATGCCTGGGAACTCTGGACGAGCGGCGAAAATGTAGCGGCTATCAGTATTAGAGGAACGACTGAAAAAACAGAAAGTTGGTTGGCCAATTTCTATGCGGCTATGGTACCTGCAAAGGGGCAATTGATTCTTGGAGAAAAGGACACATTTCGCTATGAGCTCGCCGACAATCCTAAAGCGGCTGTACACGCCGGTTGGCTTGTTGCTACCGCATTTCTATCCAAAACCATCCTTCCACAAATTGATTCCTGCTACCGAGCGGGCATCAAGAATTATTACATCATTGGGCATAGCCAGGGAGGCGCAATATCTTACCTACTTACAGCTTATTTGTACCATTTACAATTGCTTGGAAAGTTGCCGAAAGACATAAGATTTAAGACTTATTGCAGCGCAGGTCCAAAACCGGGAAATCTATTCTTTGCCTACGATTATGAAGCCTCAACGCAGGAAGGTTGGGCATATAACGTGGTGAATTCGGACGACTGGGTACCGGAAGCTCCGGTGTCGGTGCAGACTTTTTCAGACTTTCCAGAAGTAAATCCATTTCGCTATGTCCGGACAGCAATAAAGGCACAGAAATTTCCTAAAAATATTGTGTTTCGGTATCTCTACAATCGGCTTGACAAACCTACGCGCCGCGCCCAGCGTAACTTTGAGAAGTACCTTGGCAAGGTGATGGGTCGGTATGTGGTAAAGGCGCTGAAAGGATTTGAAACGCCAGCCTACTATCCTAGCGATAATTTTGTACGCACCGGGAATTACGTCGTGCTGAAAGGGGATGCAGACTATTATAAACACTTTCCTCTCGATAAGAAAAAAATCTTCCAACACCACATGTTTGATGCCTATTACTATCTCGCGGAAAGGCTTTAGGGCAAGAATTCCCTAGCATGATATTCGGGAGGAAATCGGGAACACCAACTAACGAATAGTCTCTCATCGCAGTTACATTTGTATCCATGCAGGTTTGGAGAAATGCTTTACTGAAAGCCTTTAGGGGCGCGTGTTTGGCCTATCTGCTACTACCGCTAAAATCTATTGCGCAGCGTTATCCGTTTTTCAATATCGGCATAGAGCAAGGCTTAATTCAATCGCAGGTATCCGCGCTTGTTCAAGACAAGGCTGGACATCTTTGGGCCGGTACTTTAGGCGGTATTAGTTGCTACGATGGACAAACCTTCCGTTCCTTTACCAAACGGGATGGCCTATCTGCAAATGAGGTTTCAGCGCTGGCCTGCGATAGCTCCGGCATTCTTTGGATTGGCACCACAAATGGATTGAGTAAGTATGATGGCTTCCATTTCAGCAATTTCAGTCTTTCGAGTCCAGATAACCCCATAGGAAATCGCGTGCTGCAAGTGGTGGCAGACAATAAACAAGTCTGGACTATCTCCTTCCGCTCCTTATACCGTCTGCGCAAAGGCAAGATGGACATCATTCCCCTGCCAAGTCCCAAAGCAAGTCCCAGAGCCATCCTTAGCGATCATCGTGGCGGCATTTGGCTTGCTGTGACGAACGCACGATACTTGTATCACTTCAACAATAACGCCTGGGACAGCCTCGCTCTTTCAAGCTCCCTTTCCATTCTGAAAATCGCAGAAGACAGAAATGAACACCTTCTAATCCTAACAAACGAAGGGCTTTACAAACTCGATTCCAGGCAGCTTACACTGATTTATCCCAATAAGAAATCTGCACCAAATCCAATTTTCAGTTTTGCAGAAGGCCGTGATGGCAGTTACTGGTTTAGTACTGCTTCCAATGTCGTTCAAATCTTGAATGGCAAGGCACAGCTCTACGACAGGCAGAATGGCTTGACCGATGTCTTGGTGCAACAAATCCTTTGCGACCATGAAGGAAATATCTGGTTCGGCACGAATGGCGAAGGTCTGTATCGCTTTTCCGGCGCAACCTTCACGGCTGTGGATGAACAAATGGGACTGACTGGCCCTCAGGTGAGCAGCATTGCGCAAAGCAAAAATGGTGAAGTTTTTTTAGGCTCATTCGACGGTGGACTTTATGAATATTCCGAAGGAAAAGTGAAGCAAATATTCTTCCAAAAAAAAGAGGCAAGGAGTTCCGTTACATCTCTAGTCATTCAACAGAACACATTGGCAATAGGCACTCAAAATAGCGGTCTTTGGCTGTACGATATCAAAACAAAAAAGCTACACCCATACGCTAGCGGGCTTATTGGGACAACCGTCACTTCGATGCTGCCTGATGGCGATAATCTTTGGGTAGCAAGTGATAAATCATTAGCTAAGATTTCATTGTCTTCAAAAGAACAAGAAAGCGTAGAAGTACCGCTGGTACAGGCACTCACGAAGATTGGCTTCGATAGTTTGCTACTCTATACTAACTCCGGCTTGATGCTCTATTCACACAATAACCTCCACCGATTTGTGACCGGAACAGGTGCAGATAGCGGCCAAATTACCTGTATGGATTTCCGCCAAGGAACGGTGTGGATGGGCACAGTAGACAATGGCGTTTACGGCTATCAATTCGCTACAGGAAAAGCGTTGCACATCAATCGCAGCAATGGTCTGCGCTCCGACTTCATTTACAATATCTGTGCAATTTCAGATAATGAAGTTTGGGTAGGAACGGGCTTTGGAATTTGCAGCATTTCGAATATTTGGAATCAGCCTAAAGTGAAATTTTATGGCCGCAATGCTGGGCTAATTGGCATGGAAAGCAATCGGAATGCTGTTCTGCCACTGCCTGATGGAAGAATATGGTTTGGCACCACTGGCGGTGCCGTCTTGTACCATCCGGAAAACACAACGGCAGTCACAAAACCAATCAGTTTACAACTCCAAAAAGTGCAACTTTTCGGGGAAACAATCCACGATACCTCATGGTATCATGGACTTTCAGCGATTTATGCTGTACCCCAAGACTTACAACTACCTTGGCAACAAAACAACCTTAGTTTCAGCTTTCAGGCTGTTTCCCTGACTGGCGATGAGACCATTTTATACCGCTATCGCCTCGAAGGTTTGAAAGCACCCTGGAGCGAATGGAGCAGCAATAAAACAGTGAATTTCTCTGCCCTACCTCCTGGGAAATTTGCATTGCACGTACAAAGCAGTACAGACGGCGTGATGCCAACAAACCAACAACTCATCTACCATTTCGAAATTAATACTCCTTTTTTTAAGACAGGTCTTTTTAAGCTTCTGATTCTCGCCGCGTGTATTCTTTTAGGTGTCATTTTACAGTACATCGTAGCAAGGAGAAAGCGAGCCAGATTGACTATGATAGCGGCTTTCAAGCGGGAAGAACAAGCTCGGGTTAGAGAAAGAACTGCAGAAGACTTTCATGACGAAGTGGGCAACAAACTCACGCGAATCAATGTGCTTACCAATGTACTCCGAGCAAAACTTCCTAATGCCACAAACGACGCTTTACGCATCATTGAGCAAATTCAAGACAACGCAAAACAGCTTTACAGCGGCACGCGCGACATCCTCTGGAGTCTGCAACCAGCCAACGATACCCTCTTCCAAGTCCTAAGCAGAATAAAAGAAATTGGGCATGAACTCTTTGGCGACACAGACATCCAATTCATGATGACTGGATTAGACGCAAATTGGAATGACTACCGCATTCCGATGGACCTGCACCGCAACCTCGTCATGATTTTCAAAGAAGCGCTCAACAATGCTTTGAAATATGCAGATGCCAGCAAAGTAACCATCACTGCAAAAAAGGAAAATGATTACATAACACTACAAATTCGGGACAATGGCAAAGGTTATAAAGAGGATGAAATAGTTCCGGGTCAAGGATTACTAAACATGAAGGCTAGGGCGGCACGCTTGGGCGGAATCATAGAACTGGCAAGCG
>JBDTKK010000340.1:0-10551 GCA_039935335.1 Chitinophagaceae bacterium | reverse complement strand
GTGCTGGGTTTGCCTAAGAAGAAACGTCCGAAAGCCTTGCGCTACGGGCTTCTTGGTGCCTACGTGTTCCGTGGATTGGCGCTGCTTTTTGCATCCATGCTGATTTCCATTTGGTGGTTCAAGCCGCTTGGAGGATTGTATTTGCTCTATTTGGCTCTTACCTATTTCTTTAAAAAGAGTAAAAAGGAAGCAGAGTCATCAGCAGAGGATTTTATCGAAAAGGAGAAGCGTAGTTGGCTTTTTCAAAAGACTCTGGGGATGCTCGGGCCTTTTTGGGCGACGGTCTTGATGGTGGAAGTGATGGATATGGCCTTTTCGATAGACAATGTAGTGGCAGCAAATGCCTATAGTAAGAACATTATTTTGGTGTGGACGGGCGTTTTTATCGGCATTCTGGCGATGCGTTTTGCAGCAGGTGCTTTTGTGAAATTGATGGAGCGCTTTCCCTTCTTGGAAACCTGTGCGTACGCTGTGATTGCGATGCTCGGTCTAAAGCTTAGTCTCGCAGGATTTACCCATTTTTACCCTTGTCATAGCTTTAGTATCTTCTTGGAAGGAAATGCTGAATGCCTTACCCACCGCGGCATAGCGCTACCTGAAGGTGAGCAGCCACGGGTATGGGGAGACATCATTACCTCCGTCCTTTCCTTTTTACTTTTTGTGCTTCCTGTGTTGAGTTCTTTTCTTTTTAATTGGCCGGAAATGCATCAGCTTGAGACTGAAGAAGACAGTGCATTTGAAGAGAACCCTTAGTTGAAAGTGCCCTCAATCTTTATTTTAAAATGGCCGTTTGGAGTTTGGAAGAAGAGCTATGGTTCCCACCGGCGGAAAAAGCCGATGAAGATGGCTTATTGGCCGTTGGTGGGGATTTGAATGCTGAACGATTGTTGTTGGCTTATCGCAGCGGCATTTTCCCTTGGTTTAGTGAAGAAGACCCTATTCTTTGGTGGAGTCCAGATCCTAGGTTTGTGCTCTTTCCCGAAAAGCTACGGGTGAGCAAAAGCATGAAGCAAGTTTTGAGAAATGGCTTGTTTGATTATAGACGAAATACCGAGTTTGAGCTAGTAATTCGTGCCTGTGCAGCCGCACCCAGAGCGGGCCAGCCAGGAACATGGATTAGTGAGGTAATGATAGAAGCTTATGTTCGGCTTCATGATTTGGGCATTGCTCAAAGTGCCGAAACCTGGCAGGACGGGCAGTTGGTCGGCGGACTTTACGGTGTGCTTTTGGGGAATGTTTTCTTTGGGGAAAGTATGTTTTCAAAAGTGTCCAATGCGAGTAAAGCGGCCTTTATCCAGATGGTGCAAGACTTGAAAAATGAAGGGGTGAAAGTGATAGATTGTCAGATGCACACGGCTCATTTGGAGAGCCTTGGTGCCGAATCTATTTCCAGGGTGGATTTTCTAAGAATCCTTTTGGAAGAGGTGGGTTAGCGATAGCCTCGGTATTTCTATTGGAGATTACTGCGGAATTCACAATTCATTCCGCAGAAGGATGTTGGCAAGTGCTTACTTTTACAAGTCAAAAAAGAATCAAAAAAATCAACCGAATGGAGAATCTAAATCAGACAGGTTTTACAGACTATACTCTCGAGCAAAGCAAAGCCCACAGCGCATCGAAGAGCTTCTTTGCCAATGTCTTTTTGTGGATGTTTGGTGCTCTGGCACTTTCTACAGTCTTTGCTTTCATCTTCGCCAGCAATCAGGAGCTGTTTCAATATCTCGTCACACCCAAGGGGCTTTCTCCGCTGGGCATGGCGGTGATGTTTTCGCCCATTGTCTTTGTGTTATTGATGTCGTTTGGCTTTCAGCGTTTATCGCCAGTGGCCATGGCAGCACTGTTTCTGACCTATGCGGCGATTAATGGCATCGCTTTCTCCTTCATCCTTGTTGTTTATACGGCAGGTTCGGTAGTAGGTTGTTTTGCTTCCGCCGCTGTGATGTTTGGTATCATGGCTTTTATGGGTTATACCACCAATAAGGATTTGACGTCATTTGGTCGTATTCTTACCATGGGTCTAATTGGTATAATAGTGGCGATGGTTATCAATTTCTTCCTAAAAAGCCCTATGATGGACTACTTGATTAGCATCATTGGCGTAGCGGTTTTCACGGGTCTTACTGCTTATGACGTACAGAAGTTGAAGCGTATTTCTGAAGGGATTGAGTTTGAAGGCACTGAAGCTGCGGGTGTTCGTAAGCTTTCTATCATGGGTGCCTTGACGCTCTATCTGGACTTCATCAACCTTTTCTTGATGTTGCTAAGGTTGTTTGGAAGAAGGAAGTAATCAAAAGGTAAAAGTCAAAAGGTAAAATGCCCGTCCGCTGTAGGTGGATGGGCATTTTGTATTTAGGAAAGGGGTTGGAAATTAAAAATTTAAAATCCAAAAATGCTCGTCCTCTATAAGTGGATGGGCATTTTGTATTTCGGCAGTAGAGTAATTAGCACTTCGTTAATAGCTCGGAAAGAGAAACCGATTTCTATATCAGTTCATCTTTTCGGGATTTTCATTACTTCATCGATTGCGTTTTGAAATAACTATTGAACTGATCTTGTTATCTCTTGAAAAGCAGGAATATCAAACTAATGTCGGTCGCGGGGTGGGATTGCAGCCTTCCTGTAGAATCGTGGGTACGCCCAATTTACATTCAAGAATCGCACTTATTCTGTAAAAAAAAACCGCCGAACAGCATAAAGCTATTCGGCGGCTAATTTGAATTTTAAACTTAATCCACTTAAAAGACCGCCACAGTAATGTTTTGGATAACATTACCTTGCGCGTCTTTAAAGGAAACCACATACAAGCCAGGAATTAAACCGGTCACCTCTTTAATGGAATTGCCAATGATACTTCCTTGAGCCATAATCTGACCTTTGCTGCTAAATACCTCGTAGGTAGCATCATTAGTCGTATTGAGCAGGCGCAAGTTCATGCCGCCTGTTGTTCCTTGGGCAATTGCAGCCTGTGCCAGCTTGCCGAAGGATACTTTCTTAACCGCACTTTGTTTTTCCTCGCCAGATACATCGTTTAATGTGATGCGATAGAAGTTAGCGCCATCTATCGGAGATTCATCTACGAATGAATAGTTGGTAATGCCATCCACGCCCTTCACATTTCCAATTTTGTTGAAGGTTTTACCATCGCTGCTCCGCATGATATCGGTAGATGCCAATGTATTGCCTTTCACAATGCTCCAATTTAGCAAGGAAGTGTTTCCGGCAGCTTGCGCATCAAAGGATAGGAGATTGAGTGGGAGATCTATATAGTACTGATAGTCTTCCCATTCGCCTGCAATTTGTATTCCAGGGAAGCTATAGTCTTTAGTATAAGTAATAGAACTGGTATTAGGCAACGGATAAATACCGGCACGCACCACATACTTTAAAACGGAAGCACCAGCTGGTACTGTCATTGTATATGCTTTATACACTTTTCCAGCGCCAGTAAAATAGACTTTTTCGGTTGCGAAGAAGTCATCGGGATCATCAAAGCTGCCATTAGCATCCCAGTCAATCCAGAAGCCTATAGTCGCGGAGTCCTTGTTGCTTCCTTGATGGTTGGCATATACCCAGAAAGTGATAGACTGTGCCACTACGGGAGGCCTAACACTTACACGCACGCCATCTTCATCGTTCATGTTATTAATGTTATCGCCGGTAGCAGTGGAGTTTGCCAAGTCGGTCAATTCTCCATCTACAATATTTCCAAGCCAAACGGAGCCAACTGAATCAGGCTGACCATCATTGTTTTCATCAGGATTGACATATGTTTGAGCCCTAGGATAGCCAGCAATATCACCGCCATCAATTTGTGAGATTTTGATCGGGTAGTCTTCTACTTCACCATCTGCTCTGTACCCATTCGCTTGTGGTGCTGCAAACCAATGCGAACCATTCACATAATTGTTGTCACTTGTAATACGCACCCTTAGTGTAGTCATTGCACTTACAATTTGAGCAGGGGTAAGTCCGGACCAAGTCAAAATCTCATCCGTAGTCCCCAGAATATTGCGGTTTACTAACACTACTGCAGAACGTTCACCGGGATCATTAAAATCACCATCGTGGTTAAGATCGACCCAACCTACGAGCGCCGCAGTAGTATCTGTTATGTTTGTTACATTATGAACGGTAATGCTAAACGTGGTAGTGTTTCCTGTAATGACGGGAATATCCGTAACGGCATCTTCGTCATCTAAAGCATTCAGGTCGTCGCCATTGCTAAGAGGAGTGGAAAGGGCAAACGAGTTTGTATCGATCAAGAACCCGATTTTTAGATTATCAGTTCGCAAATGGGAAGCAGCACCAAGAGGGGAAATTTCGTACATTGCTGGTGCATCTCCAAAATCACGTTTCGGCTCGGGTATTCCTACGTTGCTAACATCAATATCAGACCCTACTTTTAGGATGTATGTAAACTGTATAGCTCCGACGCTTTTGATATTCATGGGACCGACTGCACTCGGATCAGTAACGAAATCACTAAAAGGGAAAAATATACGTAATTGATTCAGTCCGGTGACGGGAAGTAGCGTGTTAAGCGTGCTCCAATGTGTCGCGTCCGAGTAAATCTTTATTATTAAGCTATCGATCTGATAAAGAAGGTCTTGCCTATAATCAATAGCAAAGTAACCACCTTGGGAAATATCAATGCCGTTGAGTCCGGTGGGGTTTAGCGCAGCGGAATGATTGGCGCCATCGTAAGTAATCTCTGTCTTATTATTCGTTCCCACATCATTACTAATTGTCATCACACCATTTAAAATCCGAACATTGGCGTAACCAACACCTGTAACGGATTGGTTGACGTCCCGCTCTCCGCCGATTATACTAGACACCCCAGCCTTTTTAAAATCGAAGAATGTATCTAGATTGCCGGCATAATCGGTAGTTTGCTTTGCAGTTAAGCTATCCAGTAAAGTGCTTTTCTGGCCAGCAAGCGAAATAATCGAAACCTGATAATCTTCCACCTCACCGGAGTTCCGGGCACCAAAGGGTGAAGGGCTGGTGAACCACGAATTTGTCGTATCGGTGGTCAGCCGGATACGGAGATAGCTTACCCCTGCCACAATGTTAGCAGGTAATAAGCCAGTCCATAGGAGTTGAACATTACTCCCGGCGGCAGCCGTGTCAATAATTACTGTTTGGCTTTGTTCGTTGGCATCAAAGACGCCATTCCGATTAAAATCTATCCAGCCGACGAGAACCCCTTGCTTATGACTGTTGTTATAAACATTATTTACCTGAACAGATACGTTTGGACTTAGGGTATAAATCGTTGGGAGTACGGAAACGCCGTTCTCATCGTCAACGTTATTATTATCGTCTCCCAGAGCATTAGCACTGGATAGTGGTCCTGCTTCAGCATCAATATTGTCAGCCCCTATATAAAGGTTTGGAACTATAGTGTGACTGGCCGGAACTGGCGGGCCGATGGTGAATGGAAGATCTTCATAGCTTGCAGGAGCGTCTCCATAGTCAGCGGTTTGCGCAGAGGTGCTGCCGATACTTAGAAATGAAAAGGCCACTATCAAAGATAGCCCGGCAAATTTGTAGGTTTTTTGTTGCATACTATTAGGTTTTTTTGGTTAAAAAAAGGATTTAGGTAAGAATGCTGTTGGAACTGTAGTAGAAATTATGTCATTGTTACGCTAAAGGTAATTAAGAAAAGTTTAAGAAATGGCATAAAATGGATAATTGTTTATGTTAACTATTAACCATCCATTAACAGTACTTTGCAGCAATTACATTGAAGAAATTTATATCGAAACCTTTACTAGGAAGAGAATTAGCACGGATAATTCCGTTAATAAGTCAATTTGAAGGGAGAGTATATTTTCAGTTGTTGGGGCAAATAAATGGTTCTAGAAGTTCGCGAACTTAGTGGCAACAGCAGTATTTTATATCCTATTAGCAAAGCCTGAAACGCTTGCCAGACAAGGCTTTCACGAAGCCTATCCTCCCTATATGGAATATCGAAGAGCCCATTTTTTGCGGTATTCAAAACCGAGAACTACATCAGGTCAACTCGATGAATACTTGCGAGGCCAGGCAACGCTACAGAATAATTTATTCTTCCTCGCCTAAAGTACCGAAGAGCTGCCACTGTTGCCGCTTTGAGCGTGCATGCTACCCGAATTCGAAAAGTCCGCGAAGCCACAGTTCATCCAAGTTATGCGCCAATACTCCTACACTGCGCATTCACAACTGAAAGTAATTTTTGATGCGCCGCCGCGTCCATCCTGTGCCTACCCGCTCGCGATAACTAAGCCATGATTCCCGCCCAATTCCTCTACCAATTGCATCACGACTAGCAAGCCGAAATCCATGGTTATTCGGATTCTGTGACATCTTCGATTTTCGCTGTATTCAGCACTGGCCGGCCTTTGTAATGAATCAACCTCTGAGCATCCTTGCATTGCCTGAGCCTCGATGGATAGTTTTGCCCTTAATAAAAAGGAACTCGATTTCACTTCAAAATAAAAAAGGATTTGGAGGGTTTGGTAGGCAAAGTTCGAACTGGCAGCATTGTGTTCGCTAACGATTTGAAGACTTTAGAACTAGAAAATGAATGGCGGCATTTTGGTATCACGATCTCTGCAAATAAGGTCTCAACGATTAGGCTATGAATTTTTTTGAACGCATAGTAATCTCTTCTCCGCCGCAGATTTGCTGCGTTCATCGGCTTAGCTTGGGAATGGCAATGCAGAAGCGGTAATGCTTTGTGGAATTCTAGGAAAGTGTGTTGCGCACACCCTCGCCAAAAAAAACCGCCGAATAACATTAAGCTATTCGGCGGCTAATTTGAATTTTAAACTTAATCTACTTAGAAGACGGTTACAGTAATGTTTTGAATCGCATTACCCTGAGCATCTTTAAAGGAAACTACATACAAGCCAGGAATCAGGCCGGAAACTTCTTTAATGGAAGTGCCCGTGATGCTTCCTTGAGCCACAATCTGACCTTTGCTGCTAAATACCTCGTAGGTAGCATTATTAGTCGTATTGAGTAGGCGCAGGTTCATGCCGCCTGTTGTTCCTTGGGCAATTGCAGCCTGTGCCAGCTTGCCGAAGATTACTTTCTTAACCGAACTTTGTTTTTCCGCACCAGACACATCATTTAAGGTGATGCGATAGAAGTTAGCGCCATCTATCGGAGATTCATCTACGAATGAATAGTTGGTAGTGCCATCAACGCCTTTCACATTCCCAATCTTGCTGAAGGTTT
Source organism: Chitinophagaceae bacterium (assembly GCA_039935335.1). Classification (GTDB taxonomy): domain Bacteria; phylum Bacteroidota; class Bacteroidia; order Chitinophagales; family Chitinophagaceae; genus UBA1952. The sequence continues at coordinate 3,324 of JBDTKK010000340.1, read as the reverse complement.
TACCATCACTGCTCCGCACAACATCGGTAGAGGCCAGTGTACTCCCTTTCACCATACTCCAGTTGAGTAGTGATGTATTGCCAGCGGCTTGTGCATCAAAGGAAAGGAGATTAAGTGGCAGTACTATATTGTTCTTATAATCCTCCCATTCGCCTTGAACTTGAATACCAGGGAAAGTATAACCTTTAGTGTACGCGATATTTGTAGTGTTAGGCAATGGGTAAATACCGGCTCGTACTACATAGCCTGTAACGGAAGCTCCGATAGGTACTGTCATTGTATATGCCTTGTACACTTTTCCAGCCCCAGTAAAATAGACTTTATCAGTTGCGAAGAAGTCGTCAGGATCATCAAAACTGCCGTTACCATCCCAATCTATCCAAAATCCTATGACGGCAGAATCCTTGTTGCTTCCTTGGTGGTTGGCATATACCCAGAAAGTGATAGGTTGATTAGCCACAGCAGGTTTTATGCTCACACGCACTCCGTCTTCGTCCTGCATGTTGTTATTGTCATCGCCAGTAGCAGTGGAGTTTGCCAAGTCGGTCAATTCTCCATCTACAATATTCCCAAGCCATACAGAACCAACTGAATCAGGCTGACCATCATTGTTTTCATCAGGATTGACGTAGGCTTGAGCCCTAGGATAGCCGGAAACATCACCGCCATCAATTTGAGAGATTTTGATTTCGTAGTCTTCCACTTCGCCGTCGGCTCTGTCGCCATTCGGTAGCGGCGTGGTAAACCAGTGCAGACCATTCACATAACTGTTATCACTGGTGATACGCACCCTGAGTGTAGTCATTGCACTTTTAATCTGAGCAGGTGTGAGCGCATTAACTCCAGTTCCTCCCCAGGTTAACACATAATCGTTGGGACCAGAGAGATCAGAAGGCACTGTCTTTATATTAGAACGTTCACCGGGGTCATTAAAATCACCGTCGTGGTTTAAATCCACCCAGCCTACGAGGGCTGCATTTGCACCCGTAATGTTGGTAACGGCATGGACTGTTATACTAAACGTCGTGGTATTTCCTGTAATAATAGGGAATTCGGTAACGGCATCTTCATCATCTAAGGCATTCAGGTTGTCACCATCGGAATGAGGTGAAGAAAGCGCAAAGGAGTTCGTATCAATCAAAGCCCCTATTTTTAGATTCTGGGTCATCAAATGAGAAGCGGCACCAAGGGGAGAGACTTCGTAAACAGCCGGAGCATCGCCAAAATCGCGTTTTGGTTCCGGTACCATTACGTTGAAAATTTGGACATCTGAGCCGTAATTATTATCCCAGATAAACTGGATGGCTCCCACATTTTTAATATCCATAGGCCCGGTCGCACCTGTACCCGTCGCAAAACTTGTAAAAGGAAAAAATAGCCGTAATGGAGTAGTTCCAGTCACTGGAAGTTGCTCATTATATTCGCTCCAATGGGTGGCATCAGTATAAACCTTTATGGTCAAACTATTGGGCTGATAAAGTACGTCTTGGACGTAATCCATCGCAAAATAGCTTCCTCGCGATAAATCTATGCCGCCGAGTCCAGTTGGGTTTAGTGTAGCTGACTGATCGGCACCATCATAAGTAATAACCGTGACGTTGTTTGAAGCTGGGTCATTATTAATGGTCATCTGGCCATTACCAATCAAAACATAAACAGAAGTAGCACTAACTGAAGCCGTTTGCGTGATGTCCCGCTCTCCACCAATGATGCTGGAAACTCCTGCGTCCATATAATCAAACGCTGTACTTGGATGCCCGGAACTACTTGGGTAACTGAGGAGGGGAGTCCATTGAGTTGCAGTTAAACTGTCCAGCAAAGCAGATTTCTGGGGGGGTAGCGCAAGGATGGAGACCTCATAATCCTCCACCTCTCCAGAACTTCGGGCTCCTGTAGGTGAAGGACTGGTAAACCACGAACCCGACCTGTCTGTAGTTAGTCGGATACGCAGATAGCTCACTCCAGCAGACATCATAGAAGTCGTCAAATGATTCCATCGGAGCTCGATATTTGAACTGGCAGCGGCTGGACCTATAATAGTAGAATCGCTTTGTTCACCTGCATCAAAGACGCCATTCCGATTAAAGTCTATCCAACCAACGAGGAGTGCAGAATCGAGAGTGTTGTTATAAACGCCATTTACAGTAACTGCTACGTTTGGGCTTTCTGTATAAATCGTTGGGAGCACGGAAACACCATTCTCGTCGTTGTTGCCATGAGTGTTATCTCCATCGGCATCGACGCTCGAATAGGGGCCAGATTCGGCATCCACATTATCTGCGCCTATATATAGGTTTGAGGTAACTGTATGGCTGGCTGGCGAAGACCCGTCATAACTGCTGGGCGCATCTCCATAATCCGAACTTTGCGCGGAGGCACTGCCCAGACTTAGAAAAGAGAATGCCGCTATCAAGGATAGCCAAGCAAATGCATTGTGTTTTTGTTGCATGTTATTAGGTTTTTGTTTAAAGAGGTGAAACAAAGGTATTTGAATCCACACTTAAACACCATGCCATCGTTATGCTAAAGATAATTAACACTAATGCAAGGAAGTGCATAATTACTTACGTTAACTATTAACTACTACTTTACAAAGCTTATAGCATATAGTCTCGGATAAATTGAAAGAACTTTATTGTTAAGAAATTTCCATTAAATTAATAATTAGGCGTAATCATTGCTGAAGTGTAGGCTCCATATTGTTAAGGGATGGTAGCAGTGTAATACTTTGGAAAGTAGCCCAATTGGACATGTTTCCTCTAATAGTTGGGGAAATCAACAACAGAAGAAGGTTCGGAAATTTAGGCGGCTGAGCTAGCTTTCATATCCTGTTAGCAAAGCCTGAATCGCTTGCCAGGCAGCGCTTTAACGATGCCAGTCATCTCCATTTGTAAGAGTAAAGAACCAATTTTCGCCGTACTTAAACCTGTAGTCAGCATCAGTTCATCCGCATGAATACTTTCCAAACCCTGCAGAGCATTGGCTATCTTTTGTTCTTCTTCGGTCAACGTGTCGAAAAGCTGCTGCTGTTGCCGTTTTGAAGGTCGCGCCGTACTCCAATTCATCACGTCTGCAAGGTCTTGGCCGCAGGTTATCATTGCTGCAATATTCTTGCGGATAAGCTTATTGGGTCCCGCCGATTTAGCGTCAATCGTCCGCCCCGGAAAGGCCGCCACTTCTCGATTATAGGAAGCTGCTACATACGCGGTTATCATCGCACCGCCTTTCTCGTCGCTTTCGGCAATCACCGTTACGTCGCACATGCCGGCCACTATTCTGTTTCGTAAAGGAAAGTTCTGTTTGTCCGGCGCAGTACCAGAGGGG
>JBDTKK010000339.1:0-3059 GCA_039935335.1 Chitinophagaceae bacterium | reverse complement strand
AGGAAGGATTGTTGCTGAATACCGACAGCGGCATCTTCTTCGAATTCGTGCCTGCGGGGGAGATTTTTAACGAAAATCCGAAGCGACTAAGTCTGGCCGAAGTGAAGCTGGGCGAGCAATACGCGCTGATTGTGAATAGTAATGCCGGCCTTTGGGGCTACAACATTGGCGATACGGTTCGGTTTGTGAGCCTTAATCCCTACAGAATTGTAGTGACCGGACGGACGAAGCATTTTATCTCCGCCTTCGGCGAACATGTGATAGCAGAAGAGGTGGAAGCCGCGCTGATGGCCGCTTGCGAAGGCACCAATACCAAAGTGGTAGAATTTACCGTGGCGCCGATGATTCAGACTTCCGGCGAATTGCCCTTTCATGAATGGTTCATTTCTTTTGAAAATGCTCCTGAGGACTTGAAAGGTTTTGCGCGAAAAATTGATGATGCCCTGCGTGCCAAAAACATTTATTACGATGACCTGGTGCGCGGCGGCATCTTGCAACAACTGAAAATTACCGCGCTACAGCCCGATGCTTTTATAGCCTACATGAAGCAAGAAGGAAAGCTTGGCGGACAAAACAAGGTGCCGCGATTGAGCAATGATAGAAGAATTGCGGAGGCGCTGGGGAGGTGGGCAAAGTAAAAATGCAAAATGCAAAAGCTCGTGGGATGTGGTGTTGGAGGTGATGTTTTGAAGGAGAGGTCTGAAAGTTCTTTTCGAAGCTGGAGTTCTAAATTTAGGTGTCATTGCGGGCAAGTGACGATAGGAGGGCGACACGGAATCTGATGTCCCGAAGGGAATCCTCCTAGCAAGATTTCAGGAGCAAGACCTTTATTTTTGCATCTACACTTGAAAATCCCTTCGTCTGAATCAGGATTTACAGGATAAAAAGATGGGCAGGATTTTTAAACAACAAGTTTCCTTCCCAACAATCTTGAAAATCCTGAAATCTTGAAAATCCTAGTTCAGATAAAAGGTGAGTAGAGAGGACCGAGAATGGGTTTTACATGGAATCGTTTGCCCTTACAGGTCTTCCTGCCGTTGCATGATCTCCGACCTGCAACGAACAAGTTTGATGCAGCCAAAATCCCCTACTACAACTACATAAACAATAGTCATGAACCATTGGGCCGTCTTGAAAACTGAAGAAGATTATAACCTTGCTACAAATAGGTTGATGGATATTTTTTATCTCCCAACCGGCACCCCGGAAACTCAGGAATTGGAGTTACTCATCTTGCTTGTGAAAGATTATGATGAACGCCATTATGCCTTACCCACTCTTAATCCGCTGGAAGTCATAAAACTTAAGAAGGACGAACGTGGGCTTAAAGTCAAAGACCTAGAGCCAATCATTGGTAGCAAAGGACATGTATCGGCCATTCTTTCCGGCAAAGAAGAACTGACCCTAAAAATGGCTCGAAAGTTTAGAGCGTATTTTAATTTGCCAGCTGAAGTGTTCTTGCCTTCTGGGGTTGAGCTTTGATGACTTGAAAACTCTTATGACATTGTTGGGATTTTGCGCTTGTTGGCCTTTCAGCCAGTGTTCACTCTATCCATCCTGCAACGGCTTCACGTCTACTTCAATAGTGTGAACACCCCGCCGGAAATCTCCATTCCGTTGACTTTATACTTACCTAAAGGACAGACAATTGTCGTAGGAGATGATGGGCGGTCGTGGTGAATCAAATCTTGAACAGCTATATCCGACACTCGCCATTCTTCATTTATCGGCAGCGCAACAATCCGCCAATCATATTCAGGGCTCCACCCGCTGATGGCGAGTGTATCGCCGAAGTGAAAGAAAAGCGTTTGATCTTGATAGTTGGTGGTAATAACCGTTGAGTCAATAAGATTCTGAAAATTTTGACCTTTGGGGTAGCGGTAGTGAATCACCTGTGTAATATCAGCAGTATCGAACCCGACGAAATAGCAACGATACCCACCGGGAACACAATGAGTATCGGTATATTTAGTACAAGAGCAAAATGCGAGGAGGATAAGACACGGAACGAGAAGGAAGCGAGTCTGCATAGTCTTATATTTAAGAAAAGCTGTGTCGAAGTTACATGATTTTGTGATAATACTCAATGGTCTCAAGACTTTTTCTATAGCTCCTATTTCGCCGTGGAGCGTGTCTGAACGCGTCCAAAAAACCAAAAAGCATTTTCTTTTCTTCCCTTGTTACCACCCCAACTTCGCTCAATATTCGCCATTCAACAATGAAGCGAAATCTATATATCTAGATACCCCACCTCTATTCCACCTCCATCCCAGCCCTTTTCTCCACTTTTGTCTCCGAAGTTTTCTTCCGCCCAAAACCCATCCGCTTAGCCATCCTTCCAAGATACCCTTTGAAGAAAGAGAATTGCCCAAAAACAATGCTGAATATCATCACCGCCATTGGCCAGATGAGCGTGACCAACACGACATACACGAGCCAGTAAATCGCTCCTTTGTCCAGCTCCAAAATGGGCATGAGTTTGCGCGCAGCCCAGCCACTAAAGGAACCCGCTACCGCAAAGGTGCACAGTACCAATACTACTCTTAGTGCGCTGATACCCCAGCGTTTTTGCAGCTTTTGAAACATCGGGCGAAGGTATTGTAGCTTCGCCACATGCACCGCATTCCGTTCTTGATACTTCTATTAGCATCATTTTCCGCCAGCGCCCAGCCTCCTCATTATCCGCAACATTACTTCCGCATTCCGCTTGATATTCCGGTAGAACTGGCAGGCAATTTTGGCGAATGTCGCCCGGGGCATTTTCACAGCGGCATGGACATCAAAACCAAAGGCACGGAAAATCATCCTGTGCATGCCGCGGCCGATGGCTATGTGAGCAGGATAAAAATGGAACCCGGCGGCTTCGGTCATGGCCTGTACATCACGCATCCCAACGGTTTTACCACGCTCTATGCGCACCTCAACAATTTCAATCCCGCGCTTCAAGCCTACGTGCGCCAACATCAATACGAACAGGAAAGCTGGACGGTGGATTTACAGCTTACGCCCAGTCAATTCCCAGTGAAGAAAGGCCAGCTTATTGCTTATAGCGGGAATAC
>JBDTKK010000338.1:0-3090 GCA_039935335.1 Chitinophagaceae bacterium | reverse complement strand
AAGAAGAAAAGCACAAGCCCGAATTTCTCCCATTTCTTCGGTAGAATCATGCTGATAAAAACACAAAGACTGAAGATTCCTATCGAGTGTCCGGAGGGGAAACTATTATGATACAAATGCTCGCCCCATAGGGTGTTGAAATGTATCCAGCTTGGGTCGGCTTTGTAATATTCGAAAGGGCGCGGAGCGTTGACAACCCCTTTCACTGCCTGTCCTAGCAAGGCCGGAATGCCGATGCAGACGCTTGCTGCGAGGAGATACCACCAATTTCTGCAAGCGCGAAAAACAAGCATTCCCACAAGAATAGGGACGACACCCCAGCCTTCGCCGAAGGCCGAAGCAACGGGCATGAACACATCAAAAAATGCATTGTGGTGAAGGTTGACGGTGGAGAAAAGCAAGTCCCGACTTACGGCCATCAACAAGAGGATACCTACCGCCATCCAGATAAGAAAAGGGTAGATAAACCAAGGATTGTATGATGTCCGGAGTCTATGAATCAGCTTCTGCATCGGTCTTAGTTTTTATAAAAATATTCTTCAGCAAAAGCCATTTTCTTGAGTACCACTCTCGACTAAAAACCGGAGAATCATTCCGTGCTTGCCGAATCATAAAGAACGCGATGGGCAGGAGCATAATGGTGCTAAGCCACATGCCAAACCATGCAGGAAGGCTACCCGATGTGGTGAGTTGTTCGCCTGTTTTTGAAAGAATAAAATAGATGACGAAGAAGGCAATGCCGCTCACTACAGGCAAGCCGAGACCGCCTTTTCGGATTATGGCTCCGAGCGGAGCACCAATCAGGAAGAGCAAAACGCAGGCAAAGGAAAGCGTGAATTTGCTATGAAATGCTATCTCGCGTTTCACCAGGTTGTCGTCTTGGATTTTTACGTTGTTGGCAGTATAGCCTATGAGTTGCATAGCGTTACGCACATTAGCCGAGGCCGATTCTATGGCGGTATTGCGGATACTATCTGGCAAGAAATACGGAACTTTTTTTGAAATAGCTTCCTTGGTTGCTGTTGCCTTTATGGAGTTCAGTTTTTTTCGGAATTCCTGACCAATATCCAGCTTGCTATACACGGGCAGGAAGGGTGTAAAATTAGCTTCGCCAATGGCAATATCGTGGTCGCGACTCTTGCGGGTTTGCGCCATATCGTCCAGCAATTGCTTCCAGTTCATCATCTGATAGCCACTCTTAAAAAGGTCTTCATTGGTACGATTAAGTTTAAGCGCAGAGAGGTCAATGATCTTGTCGTAACTCGCAAAGTGCATACGCGTTTGTGTGGCATGAACGCCATAATTGGGCAAGCCTTTTTCAGCACCTTCTTCATAGCGCCAGCCATCGCGGAGCTTGAAGATGATATACTTCCCATCTGGCGAGGCGGTCATCTGACCGCTCTTGGCCATCACTATTCTGTTGTTGCCGCCATAGTCGTTACCATCGTAAATAATGATATTGCGGATGGTCTTTCCGTCTTTGTCTTTCTCACCGATTTTTATGGCAAAGCCTGGAATATCGTTGTTGAATTGTCCTGCTCTAATGTTGAGGCTCATCTTGGCATTGCGCAGATCGTAGAGAAGTGAAAAGGCTTTGAGATTCGCGACCGGGATGACGTTATTACTAAAGAAAAAAGCTCCTCCAGCAATGAGGCAAATGGTGACCAAAAGCGGCCGCATGATGCGTAAAAGGGAAATGCCAGAAGATTTGATAGCAACCAATTCAAAGGCTTCGCCCATATTGCCGAAGGTCATGATGGAAGCGAGCAAAATACCTAAAGGCAAGGCCAATGGCACCATGGTGGAGCTCATGTAAAAGAGCAATTGGAGGATCGTCCAAATGCCAAAACCTTTGCCCAAAAGCTCATCCATGTATAGCCAGAAAAACTGCATCACCAGTACAAAAAGCGATACAAAAAACGTAACGACGAATGGCCCGACAAAGGAGCGGATGATGAGTATGTCTAACTTCTTAATCAAGGCAGCGCAAGATAAGTGTGGGCGGCGGCTTGCGCTTGGTTTTTGAACTTTTTAGTAAGCCTTTGGGGGAGTCTGATTTCTTTGATATGGAAGCGAAGGATTGGGTGAAGGAGACTTGCGCCAACGATAGTAGCGAAAATCCTTTTTTTCGCATTGGATTTGGCTTTAGGATAGAAGAGGTGTAAGCAGCGAAAAAAAGATTGAAGCGGATAGCGTGCTCGGGCGCCATTTTGTTTAAAAAAAGAGAACGGAAAGTCTTCAGCGTGGACGTGTTAACGCGATATAGCTATAGTCCGAGCAAGGTCTTTAGTTGCTCATCCATTGTTACGATTTTTCGCTGCGTGTAGTCCATGCAGACCATGCCCGTTTTGGCTTCGGCAATGAGGATGCTTTTGCCGTCGCGCAGGGTACTAACCTGATATAAAATATCGAAGCTGCGGGCACTGCTATCGCCGAGAATGAGAGCAATTTTAAGTTCATCTCCATAAAAGGATTCGTTTCGATAAGCAATCATTACATCAGCCATAATGAGTCCGTGCGAACCCGTCTTCAATTCTGTGAAACCCGCGCTGGCAAGCCATTGCACCCGCGCCTCTTGTAGCATACTAAGTAATGCATCGTTGCCCAAATGCCCACCATAATTGATGTCAGTAATGCGGACGGGAATCTTAAAAACACCGAGTGGGGCCTGTTGGGGAAAGTTTATTTTTACGCGCATTTAAAACAAGCAAAATTGGGATTATGAAAATCGTTTGTGTGGGTCGAAATTATGCGGAGCATGCTAAGGAATTGGGGAATGTCATACCTGATGCTCCAGTACTTTTTATGAAGGCAAAGAATGCGCTTTTGCTGCCTGGGCGTGCCTTCTACTATCCAGAATTTTCAAAAGACATTCATTACGAAGCGGAGTTGGTGCTGAAAATTTGTAAGAATGGAAAGCATATTGCCGAGAAATTTGCTCGGAAATATTATCAGCAAGTGACGGTGGGCATAGACTTTACGGCTCGAGACCTACAGCAAGAACAAAAGAAAAAGGGACTTCCTTGGGAGATTGCAAAAGCCTTTGACGACTCGGCGGTTGTAGGTCGTTTTATAGACATCCCCGAAGGG
>JBDTKK010000337.1:0-11855 GCA_039935335.1 Chitinophagaceae bacterium | reverse complement strand
ATTCCCGTCTTCCATAAAGGCATCCGCTATAGGGACGCGACATTTAAATAGAGGAATGCTTCTAAGTAGGATTATTGCTTCGTAAACTTATCCACCGTGTTCGGTGTCACCACCAAATATAAACCCGGCTTCAGGCTAGAAACATCAAAAATATATGCCGTTTGGTCTGTACTCAATTTGCCGGGCACCTCATATTCCCTACCCCTAATATCGCGGATTACTGGCTTGGTATGGTCATCGACTTGTGCAAAGACAAAGTTTAGCTCGTTGTCTGCGGGATTTGGAAAGAGCCGGTTTTCTTCCGGTTTCTCCAGTCCAGCGACTGCGGCGGGCGATGTTTTACAAAATGTTTTCAGGTCTTTAACCACCAACTCCATCGACCGAAGGTGGCCGCCATCGCCAAAGGGCGTATAGACATAGTACGTACCCGGAATGGTTACCGCTATGGATGACTGTATGCTTCCATCACTCCATTCGTAGGAGGCGTAGCTTTCGCGAGTTCTTAAATATTTTGTACCTAGAGAATCGAAGCATTCAAGCTGCGCCCGTGGCAGCGTCCAAGGCAGACTGGGATAATAAAAACATCTGTAGCTGTAAAAGTTGCCGTCGAACGCCAGTTTGAAAAGTTCAGTACCAAGCGTATCCACGACGTTGAAGCAAATACTATTGGTAAGTGTGCTGCCATAACTGACCAGTGTATTTGCACTTGCCAGCCGCTGCGCGTTGCCCATAGCGGTGCTATACATGCTGGGGTCGTATTGGTAAGACCATACCAATTTGGCAGTTTTATTTACCTCATCAAGTTCATATTCGAGTGCGCGAGCTCCATGTGGCGTGAAATGATTTCCGTCGTCAAAAAGCGTCACGTTTCCGTTGCTTTGGCGCTGGATATCATGCTGGCCGTAGAAGGGTAATGAATCTGTCGTAAACGTGAACTCATTATTCTTCCCACCAAAGCGCCACATAATGTCTCCGGTGCTGCGGTTGATCTTAGTAATCTCATTAAAATATCGACAGGACAAAAGGATGTTTCCATCATGATCCAGTTCCAGTGCATTGGCATGATTCCAGTCCACCGAGCTTGAGGAACTATTGTTTGTCCAAAAGGAATCCACGCTATTAAAGGCAAAATGATCTTTGGCATGCCATTCAAAAACGACATTTTTATTTTTGTCTAATTCCTGGATAACACAACTTTTTACAGTCGCGGTGTGGCTTCCCGGTTTTCCATGAAAATAATTGTAGCTACTCAAATCCTGTGTGCTATTCTCCGAAGCCAATAATAGATAATGGCCGTTTGGAAGAATCTGCAATTCATGCGGGTCATTAGCGAAGCCGAATGCTTTTATAGTATCAATAGGTCTGAACGAGCCGTCCAGTAGGATAAAACCAGTCGTGCTGCCGCCTTGGTAGAAATAAGAAACCTGTCCGTTGGGTTGGATTTTATAATCCCAAGCTAAGAAGGAGGCAATTCTTTTCCAATAAACAAGGCTACCTGATCCGTCAATAATGAGTTGGTATTTTCCGCTTACCGTATAGCTGAATGGCGAAAGCAGGTAGTAGCCAGAGCTGGGGCCGCCAGTTATGGACGTCGAATAATTGGGCGGCTGTGCGTCCGCACCTTGAGCGAAAAGAAAAGTCAGAAGGAAAAGTGTAAAAAATAATTTCATGACTTTTGAGCTTTTGGAGACGAAGGTATCTTATCTTAATTGGATTTCATAGTTTATTGGATTGAGGGAAGATTGATCTACTTCAAGGGTTCCAACCGGAGAGTGTTCGAATGAAGAAATGCCTTTTGAGCCCATTTTAATACTCTTTTTGTATGAAAGAAAACCGTCAGAGCGTATTAGAGTGTGAAATTCTGCGCTTAAATGCCTTCTTTTTTCGTTACGCAGTGATGGGGAATTTTTCGTCCCTGATTGGAGATTGAGTAACGGCGGAAAAGGTACAAGGACAAAAAATATTTCCTACTTTTCAGTAGTCTTCGAGATTTGCCTGCCTAATAGCGTAGGGCTCTTATAAAACGAAATTGTATCACCGTTAACGTATACACTATCATAAATACAGTTTTTTCCATACGCAATCTTCGCAGCATTAATCCTAACGTTATTTTCAAGTCGATTAATACGTCTATCAAAATAGGCAAAGAAAATAGTCAGAATTGCAAGACTAAAAATTAATAGGTACAGAAATGTTACTCTATTCATAATAGTAAAGTTACTTTGGGGATTTGGTTTATTGAGAATCGTTTTAGGCAAATGTGGTGTAGTTAATACGACGGATATAAATGAAAAGCCCTTGCCTCGATTAATTGAAGGCAAGGATTTTAAATTGGTTCTCGTATTAGAGCTTAGGGAAACTCGTTAAGCAGTTCCCTCATCGATAATTGGTGGCTCATTCGAGCCTACCTACATCCCCTCCTCCATCTCCATCATTGCCTCAAAAGCCTTTTCATATTCAGTAGTCGCCAAGGCTAAAGCATTAATATGCTGCCGATATTTCGCATCCAGGTCCGCAAATTTTTGCTTGTCGGCATACATGGCCGGGTCGCCCAATTGCGTTTCCAAAGCAAATTTCTGCTCCTGTAATTTCTTCAGTTCTCCTTCCAGGCGTTCGGCCTTCTTCTGCAGTTTTTCGTACTCTTTCTGTTTGTTGCGGGTTTCATTGTCCGGCACTTTTTTGTGTTCTTTCTTCGGCACAACTTCCAGCTTAGGAGCAGGCTTCGCAGCTTCCAGTTGTGCCGCTGCCTTTTGCTTCTTTTCGCGGTCTTCCAGCCACACGTGCCACTCATCGTAGCTGCCTATAAATTCCTTGATAAGACCTTCTTCAATCCACCAAATTTTGTTGGCCGTTTGAGAGATGAAATAACGGTCGTGGCTCACCAGTATTAGTGTGCCATCATACTCATTCAGCGCATCTACCAGCATCTCCACACTCGCCATATCCAAGTGATTAGTCGGCTCATCCAGCAGCATAAAATTGGCTTTCGTAATGATGGTTTTGGCTAAAGCAACACGCGCTTTTTCGCCACCACTCAACACCTTTATTTTCTTGAAAACATTATCGCCGCCAAAGAGGAAACAACCCAATAATTGCCGCAGTTCCACTTCCGTTTTTCCACTGCCCGAGCGTTTCAATTCTTCTAAGATTTCAAGTTCGATATCCAAGGCTTCCAATTGGTGCTGAGCATAAAAACTCTCCTCCACATTATGCCCCGGTTTGCGCTCTCCTTGAAAAGGTTCTTTCCCAGCAATGATGCGCAGCAAAGTAGATTTCCCCTTACCATTCGCACCAATTAATGCAATCTTATCTCCCCGTACAATCTCTCCAGACGCGTGTTTCAGCAGATTTAAGTCGCCAAAACTTTTGGAAATATCCTTTAAAGTACAAATGATTTTTCCGGGCTGAATGGCCACGTCGAAGTTGATATTCATCCTCGGAACGCTGGCATCTGGACTTTCAATTTTCTCCAGTTTATCGAGACGTTTCACGATACTTTGTGCCGCTGCAGCTTTAGAGGCTTTTGCACGGAAACGCTCCACAAATCGTTCTTGCTGCTTGATGTAATCCTGTTGGTTCTCAAAAGCGCGTTGCATCAATTCCATACGCTCTGCTTTCTCCTTTTCGAAGAAGGTATAATTGCCGGTATAAGACACCAAATCTCTTTGGAAAACTTCCACAATTTTCGTCACCATTCTATCAAGGAAATAACGGTCGTGACTCACAATAATCACGCTGCCGGGATAGCCTTGCAGATAGCGTTCCAACCATTCGATACTCGGCAAATCCAAGTGGTTTGTCGGCTCATCCAGCAATAATAAATCGGGGGCTTGCAACATCATTTTGGCCAGCAAAACCCGCATCCGCCAACCTCCGCTAAACTCATCATAGGGGCGCTTTAAATCTGCCGTGGAGAAGCCGAGCCCTTCCAGTACTTCCGCCGTGCGATGCTCCATTTCATAGCCTCCTGCCACTTCATAATCATGCAAGGCGTGGCTGTACATGTCCAGCAGTTTTGCATTATCTGGTTTCGATTCCAAATCATGAAGAATGCGCTCCATCAGGACTTCTATTTCCTTGGCTCTTTCAAAAGCTTGCATCCCTACACTCAATATAGAATCGGAAGTAGAGAACGACAGTAAATCCTGGTTGAAAAAACCCAGACTCACATCTTTAGGTTTGCTGATGCTACCGCCATCAACGGTATAGCTGCCTGTCATTAGGCGCAGCACAGTGGACTTTCCCGCGCCATTTGGGCCAACTAAACCAATTCGCTCGCCGGAATGAACCTGCCAATTGGCATTTTCAAGGATTGCGCGGGCACCGAAATGAAAGGAAACATTCTGCAGGGAAATAAGCATAAGGGCGCGAAATTACGACCTATCAAGGCGTGGCATTTTACTCTTCTTAATTTTGCAGCTTAAATTTTTGAAAAATGCGTGTTGTTCTGTTCAGTCTTTTGCTGTCTGTTGTTCTTTTTTCCTGTGGAAATGAACCTAAAAAGGATGTTCCTGTGGCCGCAAAGACGATTCCGGCTACACCTCCCGCTGCAGCAGAAAGTGCCTTGGAGAAAACCGGCACGGAAGAACTGATGAATATGTTGGCGCATTATTATAGCCTGAAAGACGCGCTGGTGGCGGGCAGTACGCAAAAAGCGGACGAAGCTGCAAGTAAGCTGATGTCGGCAGCGGAAATATTTTTGGCAGAACATGCTACGCCGAGTGCTCATCCAGAGCTGCGACCTGGCACGCAGCAAATCATGCAGAATGCGGAGGCTATTACGCGCCTTAATCCAGAGAATTTAGACAAACGTCGGGAACTTTTTTCATTGATTTCGGAGGATATGTTTAACGTGCTGAAGGCGGCAAAGTTGCGCCACGGAGGTGTTTACAGAGACCATTGTCCTATGGCTTTTGATGAAAAGGGTGCGAATTGGTTGAGTTCAGATGTGGCGATTAAGAATCCTTATCTTGGGGAAAAGATGGATGATTGTGGAGAAGTGACGGATAGTTTGTAGTGAGGTTTAGGGACGGCGGATTTGCAATCCGCCATAACATGGTTGCGGATTTGTAATCCGCTTTTCAAAAAATTATCATTGAATATCGAGCATCGTGAAAACGGAGAAAATGTTGTTTTCCTGCTTTGCAATTTATTCGTTTGTATCTAGGCGTTGCTTTTGTAGGGGCGTTGTTCCTGTAGGGGCGTTGCGCGCAACGCCCCTACCGAAACCCTCTCAACGCCCCTACCAAAACCCTCTCAACACCCCTACCACAACCCTCTCAACGCCCCTACCAAAACCCTCTCAACGCCCCTACAGGAATCTTCGCAACATCCCGACTAGCCCCTTCAACCCTTCAGCTTAAAGCAGTTGTCTTCAACAACTCTACAACAATACTGGCAAAAAATTGCAATTACTAACGACCAAAAAATTGCAACAAAGCCTTGCAATAGTCAATCCCCATCTTTGCTGCTTTCTTTTTTAGAAAAGCCACTTCATGCCCCTTCGCTTTTTCATTATTATTTCGCTTATTCTCCTTGCGGAATATTACAGTTTTATTGTTGTTCGCTCTGCCCTAAGAACGCTTCCCAATTTCTGGCGAGTGGGCATCATGACGCTGTATATCGCGCTCACGCTCGCAGCTTGGGCGGGAGTTATTTTCTTTAGAAAAATTGATTGGGCACATATCCCACATTATGTCCGCAATATCTACGTCGCCTTTTCGCTAGGACTCATAGTGGGCAAGCTTTTGGTGTTGGTGGTCATGCTAGTGGACGATCTTCGCAGATTAGTACTTTACCTCATCAATTTGTGCTACACCGGAGGTACAAAAGCCGAAGCCATTGCGGATGCGCCAGTGGCCAACGGAATATCCCGCTCCATCTTTTTATCGAGATTGGCTTTGATTATTGGCGGCACAACTTTGGGCGGATTTTTGTATGGGATTACCAACCGCTACAACTATCAGGTAAAACGTGTGAAACTTGCTTTCAGTAAGCTTCCTGTAAGTTTTCGTGGATTAAAAATTGTTCAGATTAGCGATATACATTCAGGTTCTTTTGATAATCATGCAGCAGTGGCCAAAGGTGTAGCAAGGGTATTAGCAGAGAAGCCCGATTTAATCCTATTCACTGGAGATTTGGTGAACAATAGAGCCGAAGAAATGATACCTTACATGGAGCTCTTCAGCAGTCTGAAAGCCCCAATGGGCGTGTATTCTACGCTGGGTAATCATGATTACGGCGACTATGTAGAATGGCCTTCGCTCCAGGCAAAACATGAAAACCTTGAAGCGCTAAAAGCCACTCATGCCAAAATGGGTTGGAAACTGATGATGAACGAACATGTTTTGCTTCGTCGCGGTGAGGATAGCATTGCGTTGATTGGTATTGAAAATTGGAGTGCCAAACCGCAGTTTCCTAAGTACGGTGATATGGCGAAAGCCTATGCAGGTCTTGAGAACGAGAATGCACCAGTCAAGATATTGATGTCGCACGACCCCTCTCATTGGGATGCGCAGGTATTGCCCGATTATCCTGAAGTGGACTTGACTTTGGCTGGGCATACGCACGGCATGCAATTCGGGATAGAAATTCCGGGTTTCAAATGGAGTCCCATAGAGTATGTGTATAAAAAATGGGCGGGGCTTTACCAAACTGGCAGCCAATATTTGTACGTCAATCGTGGATACGGATTCCTCGGATATCCAGGCCGGCTGGGCATCTTGCCAGAAATTACCGTCTTCGAATTAGTTTAATCGCGCCGCTTCATTCAGAATGAAATCAATCGCGTTTTTTCGCGGTTGTAGCAATTGGCTTTTGGCCAAAATCAGATAGTGTTCCATGGCTTGTAGCAAGGCTTCCAGACTGGATATCCCAGACAAAGAACGCATCGGCAGGTTGCTGCGATGGCTAGAAGGATGTGTGGGAAGAGAAAACGTGTTGGGTAAAGTTTGAGGCATGAATTTTCATTGTTTTTGTAAATGAGAAACGCCATATTCATCCGTATATTGTTTGCCTATTTGGGCTTTTTTGATAATCTTCACAGCTACTCGGCGAATGCACATTTTCATGCGGCAATGGCTTGATTTAGGTAGGAAAAGACATCATTATTTAGGGCATTTTTGCTGTTTCAATTTTTGCTCATTCCTAGTAATGTTTGAAATGATGAATTACACTATCCCACTTTAAAAAGAGAATCGTGAAGATTATAGGCATCACCGGAGGGACAGGCTTTGTAGGTACTTATCTACGGGAGCGGCTGATTGCTGCCGGTTATAAAGTCATTGTCTTTTCACGAAGCAAAAATGGGAATCAGGATAATCTTGAATTTGCCCAATGGGATGCGGTGAAAAGAACGATAGACAAAGAAGCACTGAAAAAGCTCGATGGTATCGTGCATCTTGCGGGCGCAGGCATTGCGGATAAGCGTTGGACTGAAGAAAGGAAGCAAATAATTTTAAAGAGTCGAACCGAAGCCACGGATTTTTTGGTTGAAAGCCTTCAAGAAAATGCACCAAATTGTAAGGTCTTCGTTGCTGCTTCGGCTATAGGATATTATGGCGCGGATAAGGGTTCAAAATCCTTCGTAGAATCAGATGAACCGGGCAATGATTTCCTAGCTGACGTTTGTGCGCAGTGGGAGGCTGCTTCGCAAAAAGCATCGGCCTTTGCACGCATCGTTATTTTCCGCGTCGGTATTGTCCTAGGCAGCGGTGGTGGTGCTTTCCCTCAGCTTGCTGGGTCAATGAAATTTGGCGCAATGCCGATTTTGGGAACAGGAAAGCAAATGGTAAGCTGGGTGCAGATTTGCGATTTAGTCTGCATGATGAAAACGGCCTTGAAAGATGAAGCTTACTCAGGGATTTATAACGCAGTGAGCCCACAGCCGGTTAGCAATAAAGCAATGATGGAAGCGATAGCCAAGGCTAAAGGAGGGTTAAAAATTCCTTTCCATGTGCCTGCTTTTTTGCTGCGCATCATTATGGGAGAATCGGGTATCGAAGTTTTGAAAAGTTGTACTGTAAGTTGTAAAAAGCTGGCAGAAGCGGGTTTCGTGTTTCAATATCCGACGATTGAGATGGCTATCGACAAGATTTTGACAAATAAGTCTTGAGGGCTTTTTAAGTTGAATATTGCGGTGCTATTATTCCTTGAAGGTCGCATTTTCAATAACTTTCTTCTATCGAATTCGAATTACGGGAAAAATAAATAGAGTTAAAGCTGAAAATACTTTGCCAAATAACTTTTTGTTGTACCTTGGCCTAAGAAAAAAGGATTATTTCCTCGATATTACTTCATTCTCAAAGAGAAAAATTATGAAAGCAAAAACCCGTCAAAACCTGCTCCCAGCGCAGACTTCTGTCTCTCCAACATTACAAACCCAAGAGGTCTGTGTAGCTGAAATATACACACACACACACGGCTCAGGCATTTACGCATAGCGGCGTTCATCATTCCCTTAATTGTGATGATGATTTGCCTGAACACTGGAGCTTGGGCACAGAAAGTTGATATGCAAACTACCACCCATGCAAGTAACAAAGTGATTTTGAAAAATTATCCTGCTGGTATTTACATCATAAATGCTGTTTTATCTAACCACACTTCGTTCACATCAAAAATTGAAGTTTATGGAAAATAAAATATCTTTTGTATTACTTATCATTTTATTAAGCAATATTTTTTATTCATGTAAAAAGTCTGAGAATAACTCATGCCGCACTCCGTTTTCCAATGAAATACAGGGTGCTTGGAAACAAGATTATCGTCCAAACCCCAACGCTTACCTTCCGCAACCTAACTGGGAACGGATTGAATTTCGAAGTGATTCATTTTACATGCAGTATGTGGCTTTTGCTGAATTGCTAACACCTAAGGATTGCTTCCAAAGTACTTGGAAAGAATACACAAAAGGCATTTATCGAATAGACAACAATCGAATTGAATTTACGGGAGTATATACCGATTCTGCTTTTGTAACGGAAAATGTTGGTTGCCATAGCAGAGGACATTACACTCAGAAATTTGACATCGCTCTTTGTAATTCAATGCTGGTAATGAACATGTTATACAAGGACTCCACTTTACAAGGGGAAGAATACAAGGTTTACATGTATAAAACCAATTAGTCACTTTGTAACAATTCAATTGATTTTTTAAATCACTGTATATGCCCACTAAATCTTTGTTTTTAGTCCTAGTCGTAGCAATCGCAACGGCAATTTCATCTTGCAAGAAGTCTGAGAATTTCGTGTGTAGAAACCCGACTGCAAGTGATTTGCATGGAGTTTGGTCGCAAGATTATTATGTTGATCCGATAGCTTTTCAACCATCTCCCGATTGGGAAAGAATTGAATTTCGGCAAGATTCTTTCTTCATGAAGATTGTTGTTTCAGCAGAACACTTGACTGCACTCGATTGTTATTTAAGGAAATGGGATGGATATGCAAAAGGTATTTATACCGTTGTCAATGACAGAATAGCTTTTACGGGAATTCTAACCGATTCAAATTATGTGGAAAAAAATTCTGGTTGCCATGAAAACGGATTATACAATGCGCGTTTTGCAATAGAGTATTGTGGATCAAATTTTGTCATGAAAATATTATCTGCAGATACAGTAGTTGCGAATGCAAGTTTTGTCATAAAAATGCTAAGGACGAAGGAGTTGTGCGATTGTCGCCGATCTTACTTTGCATGGCACAGAAAAATAGCAATAAACAAACAAAAAACTTGTCTCAAATTAAATGAGGCGAGCTCTTTGTTTCTCAATACCAGAAAATGATGGCGCAGATTTACGTTGATATTTTCTCTGTTTCCCAGTGTAATGGTAGATTGTTTATCAATTGGTTGAACCCTAAGGCTTCGGCTATTGAAAAAAGGCAAATTGTCATGCTGAAAGAATAGACAGGGCAAGTGCATGTGTCTTCTAAAATTAATCCTATCCAACTGTCCATCAACACGTTTGCCACGGCCTGAAAAGTCATTTCTCTTCGCATTTCTATCGCATCAAGTTTCCGCTGGATAGTCTTGACAGAGCAGCCGTATTTTGCAGCAAGCTACAAATATGTCTGTTTCCCTTCGGTATATTCTTTTCAAAGAATTTGCGCGTCAAGTCGCGTACCGCAAATAAAGCGCTTGCCGCAGACTGCACATTTAAAACGCTGGACACCTTTGTGCCAGCCATCTTTGGAGACTATTTTGCTGTTGCAATAAAAGCAGTTTTTTATTCAAACCCTTTCGTTTCCGCAAAGCTAAGCCCAGGAAAGGTTTCAGAGGATTTTATCACCACAACTGTCCATCAGCCAAATATCTAAAGTCTGCGCTACTTGGACTCGACGAACGGAAATGGAATTCGATGAAACAGGAAATTGAAGCAGACTTTACTTTTGATACATCGCCGCCCAGTTCTGCAAAAGTTTGAGGCCTTGAGGGGTACCAACTGACTCCGGATGCGCCTGAAAGCCAATACAGGAAAAGCTTTCATGGGCAATTGCCATGATTACACCGTCCTTAGTTTCTGCTATCGAATGAAGCGCTGTGCCCGTTAACTCTTGCAAACAAAGAGAATGATAGCGCATGGCCAAAAATGGATTTTCAATGCCTTCAAATAAAGAATGCGGCTGCGTAAAAATTTCCGAAACCTTTCCATGCACAGGTTCAGGTGCATGTTTCAATCTTGCGCCAAAAAAAAGACCCAATGCCTGATGTCCTAAGCAAATTCCTAGCATCGGAATCTTGTCGTGAAAGTGGGCAACAACATCCATTGTAATACCTGCTTCTTCCGGTCGGCCTGGGCCAGGAGAAATAATTATTCGCTCGGGAAGCAGCGCTATAAGGGTTTCCAGCGTGATTTCGTCATTCCGAAAAACGAGACATTCGTTTCCTGTTTGCAGCAAGTAATGATGCAGGATATGCGTGAAGGAATCGTAGTTGTCAAGGAGTACCCACATGCCCCGGAAGCTGCCTGTTTACATCGTCGAAGAAATGGCTGAGCGTGCTGAAAATATCTTTGGCAAATGGTAAAAAGTTACCCAGTTTATCAAAGACAAAAGGAGCTACCGGAGCAAAATAATTGTAGGTATGAGAGGCGGCCAGCGTCTCCGGACTAAGCAAATGTGCTTTGTTGGCTATCCACAAAAAGCAACTCCAAATAAACGCTCCAATGAAGAGGTAAAGCACTCCCCCGATAATGCGATTTAGGCCGTTCAGCATTGTGGCTTTGAGCACGCTTTCAATGGCCTTAGCACCGAGCCTTACCAAAAATAATACACCTAAAAACAGAAGCAGCCAGGATACGATTTGTACCCAAGCGGAAGAGACCCATCCGTGCGAAAGCAGCCACTGGCTTAGACTAGCGGAGAGCTTGAGGGCAGCCAACATCCCCAAGACGATGCCTGCAATGGAGAACATTGCCACCACCACGCCCTTTTTAAACCCTCGGAAAAAGGATAGAATAAGGATGATGATGCCAATGACGTCGAGCATAGATTTTGTTTAGGCGAGCAACTCTTTTACGATTGCCGAAATGGTCTTTCCATCGGCCTTTCCAGCGAGGGCTTTGTTGGTAGCGCCCATCACTTTGCCCATGTCGGCAGGGGAACTAGCTCCGGTCTTTGCAATGATTTCTTTAATCGCTTTGCGCAAATCTTCTTCACTCATTTGCTGCGGGAGAAATTTGGAAAGAATAGCCAGTTCTTCCTCTTCCTTTACAGCAAGGTCGGGGCGATTTTGGGTCTTGAAAATCTCCAGAGAATCACGGCGCTGTTTGGCCATTTTCTGAAGCATTTTCAATTCATCCGCTTCGGTCATTTCCTTAGCCGCACCGGAAGTCTTTTCTATGAGAATGGCTGCTT
>JBDTKK010000336.1:0-6353 GCA_039935335.1 Chitinophagaceae bacterium | reverse complement strand
CACTTTCATCAAACACACTTTCCGGAATACGTGCAACCAAATTCCGTGGCACACAAACTAATTCTGCATGAGTACCATTGGAAGCTACGCGATCGCCGATCTTCAAATCTTGGATCCCATCTCCTACGGCTACAACCACACCTGCCTGCGAATACCCCAGCGGAATAGGTTTATCCAGTTTGCTGCGCACTGCGCGGATGGTTGGGCTAAGTCCGTCCGTCCTGATTTTGTCCAGTACTTGTTTAACCTTCTCCGGCTGCTGTTGGATTTTGCCCCACCAATTTGCCTTTCCAAAGTCAATCAACATCCGCTCCGTACCTGCAGAAATGACGCTCACTGTCGTCCGAATAAGCACTGTACCCGGTTGTACAGAGGGTGCAGGAACATCTGTCAGTAAAGGCTTTCCGGTGCGGAAGGGTAGAATAATCTGCTTCATAAGCGGGGGGCAAATTGCCGCAACCAGGATTCGATGGCGAGCAACGAAAATAACGTGTAGGCATTATCTGCTTTGCCGCGTTCGTTCTCCTTCATTAATTGAACAATGCTGTGTTTCTCAAAAATGCCCCGGTTCAGGAATGATTCATCGAGAAGTCTTTCCCGAATAAGTCCGCGCAGTTCGCCGCGCATCCATTGGCGCAAGGGCGCGCCGAAGCCAGTTTTCTTTCTATAAATAATGCTTGATGGCAAGTGTCTTTTTGCTACTTCTCGAAGTAGAAATTTCGTTGTCTTTCCTTTCATTTTCAAGCTGGGAGGTAAACTGGCAGCCAGTTCCACAATCCCCCGAGATACATACGGGACGCGCATTTCAACCGAATGTGCCATACTCATTTTGTCTAGATAGGCGAGATTATGATGCGGTAAAAAAGCGCGTTGTTCCAGTAAAAGCATTTGATTCAACAATGATTTCTCGTCAGGAATCTCTTTCAACAATTCTTCAAAATCTGCAAAAGCCCAACGCTTGCTTTTCCCGCCATTCCCAAAGTCCTTAAACAAAGCGGCAACGGTCTCCGGCTTTTGCCAAAAATGGGCTTGAATCATTGCATCCTGAATGGGAAGGCCTGCGCCCAGAGCGAGTTTTCCAGCTCTGCGCAAAAACGTATTCTCGGTAAATTTACCCGAAGTTGATTTCAAAATATGCGCAGCAAAACTTGGTATTCGGCTCATGATTTTCATCAATGACAACGCCTGATGCCGTCGATATCCAGAGAAAATATCGTCAGCTCCTGTCCCGCCCAACAAGACCTTTATTCCTTCCTCATGCGCTGCTTGGGCAATATTCCCAAGGTGGAGCGCAGCAGGGTCAGCTTGAGGTTCATCGAGTTGCCATACCATTTCATCCAATTGGCTTTCTAATGAAAGTGAACCAGAAACCTCATGAAGTTCAATGTTCAAATCCTTCCCCGCGAGTCTCGCAAAGTTGATATCGTCTTCAAAACCTTCACCTTTCATCGCACCATGTGTATTGATGGAGAAAGCTTTAAGAGGCTTTCCTGGTGCGGCTTTGCGCATATAGGCAGCCAGCAAACTTGAGTCAAGGCCGCCAGAAAGTGTAAGTCCAATCGGTGCATCGGATTCCATCTGCGAAAGCACTGTTTGCTCCAATTTTCTATCCGTCAAATCTGTCCATTCTTCTAACGAATGCTGCTCATACTTTTCGGTGAATGGAATTGAGAAATACCGCTCTGGCGAAGCTGTTTCAGGCTCGGAGAGTTTGATGTGCAGAAAATGACCTGGCAGCAATTTTTTGAAGTACTGAAATGGTGTGTTTTCATTCGGGCAATATTGAAAGAGCAGGTAAGAGGCCAAGCTTTCCTGTCGGAGGGAATAATCGACATGGGGAAGGTCAGTCAGGGCTTTCAGTTCTGAAGCGAAGAGAATTTTGTCTTCTTTTTGATAATAGTAAAGAGGCTTTACGCCCATCGGGTCGCGGGCGAGAAACACTTCTTTCTTTAGGGTATCATAGACGGCAAATGCGAAATCACCCTCAATTTTCTGTAGACAATCTTGCCTCCAATAGGCGAATGCTTGAAGCAAGGTTTCTGTATCGCAATGGCTATGAAATTGGACTCCTTTTTCACCCAATCCTTTCCGAAGGAAATCTTGGTTATAGAGTTCGCCATTATACACAATCACAAATCGCCCATTTGCACTACGCATGGGCTGATGGCCGTTTCCAGACAAATCACGAATAGCCAATCTTGTGTTTCCCAGCCAAAGATTTTCTTCAAAGAATGTTCCCGAATCGTCAGGACCACGATGGCGGATACGCGCAAGAATTTGCTCCGCTTTTGCGACATCAATTTCTGAATTTATACCCCCAGCTATGCCACACATGCTTAGGTAAAAGTGTCAATTATTTCAGAGAAAAGCTGCCCAACCTCATTTACTCGAGGAGCTTTTTGTGCCGCAGCTTCAATCAATTCCAACTTGTTAGAAATTAGCTTTTTATCATTTAAAGCTTCTTCAAATACCGATGCAATGTGTTCAGGCTTTAGTGGGTCAAAATAGAAGGCTGCATCGCCCAAAAGGACAGTGGCAAAGTCGTAATGGCTGGTAAAAATGAGCCTTCTGTGGAGCAAAGCCTCTGCATAAGCCCCGGAAAAAGATTCCATCAACGATGGCAAAAAAATGCCGTGATGGGAGCTCACTACTTCGCCCACATCCTTCAAAGCAACCGGGCCAATATTGACAATATTTTCGCAGCCGCGCAAAGCCTGTAGCACCGTTGCGGCAGCGGGACTTTCTCTTTCACTAAGAGTCAAAGTGATCTGAACTGGAAGATTTCTTTCTTTCAAGATTTTGGCCAAATCTGGCAACATCTCGAAAGACTTATGCGGATAGTAATGGCTTAAAAACAGCAACCGGAGCGGCTTTAAGGGAAGTGGTAATGGGGAAATTTTGTCTATTTCCGGCTCTAAAGGGGCATTCGGAAGGAGATATACACGCTCTGGGTCAAGTTTAAATCGTTCAATAATTCGAGTCCTCATCACTTCCGTTTGCATGGCGTAAGCACTTGCATACTTCATGTGCAGCGCCACGTAAGTATCCATCAGACTATTACGGATAAAGGCTTTGAACGGCATCGTTTTCCAAGCAGAGGACTCATGGTAGGCTAAAATCGGAAGCTGTATATACAAAAGTTGCGGCCTTCTTTTTGAAGGAAAAGCAGCATTACCAAGGCTCACCACCTTATCAATCTTGTACAGCTTACACCATTTAGGGAATACCTGATGCATGTACCACAGTTTAGTAGCCCATGAATAATGGTAGCTGTTGGGAAGCAACAGCAGGATGATATTGCTGTGATTGGTGAGCCTTTCATAGCCAATACTCTTTGGTGCCAACACGTAAAGTGTGTCTTTAGGCCGTTGCTCCGCCAGAGCCGATATGAGCTGCAATGCTACAGTACGACCGCCACCGTGGCGCAGGTTTGAGGCATTGAGCAGCAGGTTCATTCTATTTCGTGGTAGTTATCCGTCCTATTAGGTTTCTTAGATAAATACCATACCCACTCTTTTCATAAAGGCAAGCTTGTTTCTCCATCTGCTCATCATTTATCCAGCCGTTGCGGTACGCAATCTCTTCAATGCAACCAATTTTCAAGCTTTGACGTTTCTCAATGACGTGTATGAAATCTCCCGCTTCAATAAGCGAATCGAAAGTTCCGGTATCCAGCCATGCGGTACCGCGGTCGAGCACCGCCACTTCTAATTTTCCGCGCTCGAGATAAATTCTGTTGACATCTGTAATTTCTAATTCACCTCGAGAAGAAGGTTTCATATTCTTAGCGATTTCTACCACTTCATTGTCGTAGAAATAAAGCCCGGGAACGGCATAATTGCTTTTTGGTTTGGTTGGCTTTTCTTCAATGGAAATGGCTTTGAAATGTTCATCAAATTCTACTACACCATAGCGCTCCGGGTCTTGTACTGAATAGGCGAAGACGACCGCCCCATCAGGGTTTGCGCGCTTTCTAAGTATCATTCCCATACCTGAGCCGTAGAAAATATTATCTCCCAAGACGAGCGCAACTGGGTCTTTTCCGACAAACTTTTCTCCTAAAATAAAAGCTTGCGCCAAACCTTCCGGGCGCGGCTGAATAACATACTCAAAGTGGCAACCGATTTGACTTCCATCACCCAATAAGCGTTTGAATCCTTCTTGGTCTGCTGGCGTGGTAATGATGAGAATTTCCCGAATGCCGGCAAGCAAAAGCGTACTTAGCGGATAATAAATCATCGGCTTGTCGTACACGGGCATGAGTTGCTTGCTCACCGCTATGGTCAATGGGTAAAGCCGTGTTCCGGAGCCACCGGCGAGAATAATGCCTTTCATAGTTTGATGTTTTTCTGGGTTTATTTTGAACCGTATTGACCAGTATAATATTGCTGGTAAGCCCCGCTGGTCACGTGTTGTAGCCAATCTTCATTGGCCAGATACCAGTCGATTGTTTCACTCAATCCTTCTTCAAAAGTGACACTCGGACTCCAGCCTAATTCCTTATTGATTTTAGAAGCATCAATGGCATAGCGTCTATCATGTCCTGGCCTGTCGCGGATATAGGCGATTAGTTTCTCGGAAGTACCTGCTTCTCGTCCCATTTTCTCATCCAATTGTTTGCAAAGTAGCTTGATGAGTTCTATGTTTTGCCACTCGTTGAATCCTCCAATATTGTAAGTCTCCGCATTTTTTCCTTCATGAAAAACGAGGTCGATTGCACGGGCATGGTCCACAACATAGAGCCAATCACGTGTGTACTTCCCATCACCATAAACCGGTAGCGGAATGTTGTTTTGAATATTGTGAATGAATAGTGGAATCAGCTTTTCCGGGAACTGATTGGGCCCGTAATTGTTAGAGCAATTTGTGAGCACAAAAGGCAAACCGTAAGTATTGCCATATGCTCTTACCAAATGATCAGACGCCGCCTTGGAAGCGGAATACGGCGATTGCGGGTCGTAAGAAGTATTCTCCAAAAAGAAGCCTGTTTCGCCTAAAGAGCCATAAACCTCATCGGTGCTAATGTGGTAAAACCTCTTTCCTGCAAAGTCTCCATTCCAACAAGCTCGTGCAGCACTCAAAAGCTTTGCAGTACCTAAAATATTGGTCTGTAAAAACGCGTCAGGGTCAGCAATTGAACGATCCACATGACTTTCTGCCGCGAGGTGAATTATCCCATCTGGCTGGTGCTCAAAAAATATCTTGTCAATGGCTTCTCCATCGGTAATGTCCGCCTTGATGAATTGATAATTAGGCGCGTTTTCTACTTCTCGGAGATTTTCCAAATTACCCGCATACGTGAGGGCATCTAGATTGATGATTTTATAGTCGGGATATTTTTGGACAAAAAGCTGGACGACATGGGAGCCGATAAAGCCAGCGCCGCCGGTAATGATTATGGTCATACTTTATAGTTGAAACGGCGCGAAAATAGTCTTCGATAGCGGATTAGCGTTTTATATACCTGCAAAGCCATTTTTAGACAGGATTTAAATCTGTTTAGACGACAATTAATCTGCGGTCTTTTTCTTGCTTTTAAAAGGATAGATCATTTGCCCAATAAACCCTTTTGGGAAGCCTTCATCGCCAGAAAAACCGAGCGGTTCATGGGCGTTGTTTGTCGGGATGTAAGCAGTCTTAAAGATATAATCCCAGAGGCTTAGGCTAATACCGTAATTCACGCCGTAAAGCCCATCAGGCAAGGCTTTCGCATGGTGCCAAAGGTGCATCACAGGGTTGTTGAGTACATACTTTAAAGGGCCGTAGGTGATTTTAATATTCGAATGATTGAAGTGGCCAATGGCGATGGCAATAATATGGATAATGATGAAATCACTGATACTAAAACCAATCATGGCAAGAGGAATGTATTGGATGGTTTTATAGACAACGGTTTCCATCCAATGAAAACGCAGGTGCGCGGCAAAACCCATTTGCTCTACCGAATGATGAACCTGATGGAAGCGCCACAGATACGGCGAATAGTGTAGCAGCCGATGTACGTTCCACTGGATAAAATCTGCGATGATAAACATCAAAAGAAGCTGACTCCAGACTGGCCAGGAATGAAGCTCAATGGCCACAATATTTGTTAGTCCGAATAGCCCTAAAAAGCGATTGAACAAATCAACAGCGACGTTGGAAAGAGCATTGTAAACAATCAGCGAAAACAAGAAAAAGTTGAAGAACATATAGAAGCCATCCAGCCAAAAATCCTTCCGAACTGTCGCTTGGTCTTTCCGCCAAGGGAAAAGTATTTCTAGTATCCAAACAAATAGCGACAAGCCGATGAGCCAGTAGAAATAATTGTGGAAACTCGGGTATAGGAGCTCATTTCGGAGATAATTGAAATA